>JAYVXO010000039.1:0-7950 GCA_043785105.1 Fimbriiglobus sp. | reverse complement strand
CGACAATGCCACCGAAGGCGAAGTCCTTTCACGGAAGCGTTGAAGTGAGTGCGTCGTTGGCCAAGTCGAAGCTCAATACCATCGCGGATGAGGTGATTCAACTTCTCAACTCCGACCCTAACGCAACGATCCGCATCACGCTCGAGATCGACGCCGACTTCCTTAACGGAGCCAGCGACACCATTAAACGCGGCGTGAGCGAGAATGCCACGAGCCTCGGCTTCAAGGTGAAGGATTGGGAGTAATTTGCCTTGAATGGGTAAAATCTACAGTTTGACCAAACGGAAAGCTTCCGGATTAACAGAAAAAGGACGGGCCGTTTGGCCCGTCCTTTTTCGTTTCACTGTAGCAACCGCGTAGCAATCACTTTTACTCTCAACTCAACTTCGGCATAAAACACTGCTTT
Organism: Fimbriiglobus sp.; assembly: GCA_043785105.1. Lineage (GTDB taxonomy): Bacteria > Planctomycetota > Planctomycetia > Gemmatales > Gemmataceae > Fimbriiglobus. Next base: position 7,544 of record JAYVXO010000039.1, on the reverse strand, counting down.
TTCAAGTGAAGCCGGTGGGGGTTGAACCCACGACCCGCAGATTAAAAGTCTGCTGCTCTACCAGCTGAGCTACGGCTCCTTGGTCGTCTTGATCGACTCCTCCATGCTAGTGGCAAGCGGGTTTGCGTCAAGGTGGGGTTATTCCGGTGCGTGCTAGACTTGATTCTGGATCGCCCAAGGTTTGGCACAGGATATGCAGCGTTGATGTTCGATTATTATGCGTCTGAGTTGCCTGACGCTCCTTATGAAGTGGTTGATTCACCAGATGTTTAACTTGGGGAATAAATTCCGATCATTCCGGGCTTGACGGACTAGGCAAGCTGTCCAAGAGTTCTTATAAGTAGGCAATCCTGAAGCGCTCGCTTCGTGTCACCACTGGTCGCTGGCTTCGCCATGACCGATTCTCGACTTCACAGTTTGCACTTAGAAGGTCTCGCTAACAGGCGGGATGAGTTTCGGGCTGCGCGGCAACAACTCCAGGTGGCCTGCGGGGAATTCACACTCGTCGGCGACCTACCGTTGCTGGCGCCCAACGATCCCGGCGACGGTCCGACGTTGGTTGTGCCCTTCGGGTTGACGCAAACGTACTGGCTGAACGACGGCGACAAATCGTACCCACTTAGCGTGGGGATCAACACGATCGGGCGGTTAGCGGACAACTCGGTTGTAATTCGGGATGAGCATGTCTCGCGGCGGCATTGTGCGATTGTGGTTCACCGGGACGGCAGTTGTGAAGTCCACGACGTGGCCTCGAAAAACGGCACGATCCTGGGCGGGCGTAAAATTTCCGGCCCCACCCGCATCCGATCGGGCGACGAACTCACCCTCTGCGGTCGCAAGCTCCGGTTCACAATCAAGTTCACGGACGACGGGCCAACCCAAGACCCCGTGTAACTCCCGTGACGACAGGCCGGACCCACTAAACCTGAACCACGTTCCCATTCATTTTTTTGACGCTCGCCCACTAACATCTGTAATTCAAGCACATTCAGTTTCAACGTTCCGTCCAGGTTAGCCCGCCGCGCGAGTTTTGAAGTTGCGCTGTCGGCCTACCCCGTAGGGGTTACATGTAATAGCCCAGGGTCGCGGCGCTTCGTCGCGCACCCTGGGTTCTCGACCACCCTTAACCTACCCCGGAGGGGTTGCATCATGCGCCACTGGGAACGATGTAACCCCTCCGGGGTAAGATCCCTTTTCGGGCCATCCCAGGGTGCGCGTCGAAGCGCCGCGACCCTGGGCTATTCGATTGAACCCCTTCGGGGTAGTTCAAGATCGCAACTTCAACTTGCCAGAACAACGATCCCGCACGCAACATTCCCTCGCACTGCTGACCCCACGCTCGCCGGTCTGGTGTGGTGATTACTTCACTAACTTCCAGCCCGAAGCGTCGGCGGTCAGTGCGGTGTGGCCTTTGTAGCGGTCGTTCACTTTGTGCATGGCTTCGATGGTGTCGAAGTAACCCACCACGTGGGCGGCACTGAACGACTCGCCCGCTTTGACCTTCTTCCCGTGGATCTCCTCGATCATGACGATGATCCCGCCGGGCCGTTGGCTGGCCCACGCCTCGTAGACGACGGCCGGTTCGAGCGTCAGGCCGGCCAACCACGGGCCGTCTTTGCCGGTCTTCTTGTCCTTCAAATGGTACGCGCGAATGAAGTGGTCGGGCGTTTTGTGCGTGTCGCGCCGGTAGCCGAACTTCAAGTCGGGCGGGAACGGCGTGAAGAATTCGCTCGACGGGATGCGGAGGCCCTTCGGGCCGCTCAGGTAACTCAGGTAAATCTCGCTGAACGTGTCGCCTTTCTCGTGGCGGACGCAGCCCGGCGTGTCGTTCCGCAGGAACATCTCGTCCGAATCGTTCACGCTGTCGATCTTGTCCATCAGGACGAAGTACCGCTCGCCCTTGGGGAACACGATCAATTGCGTCCACCGCGACCCGGCCTTGCGACCGGGGACGGCGTACTCGTACTGGTAGGTGGTTTTCACCGCGACGAACTCTTTGCCGCGAATGACCTCCGGCTGTACCGGCTTCATCCGGTGGCACAGTTGCGGCCCCTCGACCCCGCGCTTGCGGTGGCTCGTGCCGTGGGCCATCGTCGCGTACTCCCGCATCGCCGGGTCGGTTTCGTTCTCGTACCATCGGTATCGACCCACGCCGTTCCCGTCCGGTGCGATGACCTTGTCAGTCCAGCCGGCGTCGCTGCCTGCCTCCATCAGCCAGTCAATGACCATCAACCCGTCGCCGATTTCGCGGAAGCCAGTGGTCTTGTCGAGAAACGACCCCTTCTCGATGCCGGTCATCCACTGTTTGGGGTTCTTCTTGGGGATGACGGCTTCGAGCTTGTCGGTCTCAACCGTGATGGCCCGGTCGTCCTCGGTCACCTTGGCCCACTCCGCGTCTTTCCCCGCTTGTGCGTGAACCGGACCGAAGCAAGAGATTGCAATCAGCACGCACACCAGTAGCCGGGCGGCGAGGGTTGTGAAAAGTGTCATGGGGCGGCTCCAATGTGATAAGGTTGCACACGAACGAGATCAGATTCGTCAAGAAGTGACCTGGGGTGTCGCTGCGCTCAACCCCAGGCTAATCGCTGGCATCCCTTCAGGATGCATTGATCCGGGCGGGAACCCAATACCTGGGGTGTCGCTGCGCTCAACCCCAGGCTAATCGCTGACATCCCTACCGGGATGCTTCGACCAGCTTGGTTTTTTATCCCGAAGGGATGTCAGCCATTAGCCTGGGGTTGAGCGCAGCGACACCCCAGGTTCACGTTGTCACAGTTTCTCCGACTCCGGAGGAGTCGCAGCGATGTCAAACCCCCTCCACAGAAAGAATCATTCTCTGCTAAAATCCCATCACCAACCCCAACTTCCGTTCGGTCTAGGTTCACACGCTATTTCATTTCGCTGAACACCTTGTACGCCTCGGCAACCTTCCCCTCGGTGGTGGTGCCGGTGTGGGCGTAGATGCCGTAGCGGAGCTTGAGGGTTTCGCCTTTTTTGAGTTTGACCAGTTCGGTTTGGGCTTTCAGGCCGGGGAAGCCGGAGGCTTCGCGGGCAAACGGGTTGGCGGCCATCAGGCCGTAGGCGCGGGTGTGCCACGCGGCGCGGTACTTGTTTTTGGCGTCATCGAACACCGCGAGGCCAGCGGTCTTGCCTTCGACAGTGCCGACGTAATCGTTCCAGTCCGCGGCGTGGCCCCACATCGGCAGGTTGTCTCTTGCGGGGGCTTTCACTGTCTTACCGTCGCTGCTGGTGATGACGCCTTCACTGCCCTTGCGGGTCAGGGTGAACTCGTCCGGCACGCGGACGCCCATTGCGCCTTCCTTCGTGTCGTCGAACGTGACCGACGTGATCGGGCACAGCAACTCGATGTCCAACACAATTAGCCGACCCTGCGGGAGTGCCTTGAAGTGAATCGTGCGGTTTTCGACGAGAATGGTCACGTCATCCGGGGTTCGCCATTCGTTGATCGTGGCGATCTTGGCGTGGTTGGCGGCAAGTTGTTGCGGCGCCGAAACCTTAGTACACACGATGCGGCCGTGGTCCTTGCCCTCCGCCCAGAAATCGACGCCCTTGACGCGCTTGTCGGACGACTTGGTTTTGAGTTCGATCCCTTCCGGCACCACGTCCCCGTGGCAAAACCAGACGGATTTCTGGTGGAAGTGGTCGGTCGTCTCCCCCGCCTTGCCGCGAACCATCGGCCAACCGCGGGTCACCGGCACCCCGTTCGGCGCGATCAGCGGGTAGAAGAACGGCTTCGCCAGCGGCTTGGTCCCGTCGGCTTTTTCCAACTTCACCGTGCCGCCGTGCTGATAGCTTGCCACGAGGTCCGCACCGTGCCGTAGCTCCAGCGTCGTGTCATTTTTCTTGACGATTTTTACGGTCGCGTCTTGTGCCGAAGCAACCGACACCGACACGCCGAACAACAGGACAAACAAGTAACGCATGGCCGAAATCACTTTCGTTGGAAGAGGGGGCACGAAGTGGTGTGAGTATCGACGCGATGATCTGGGATGTCAAGTAGCTGGGTTGGTCATTCCCGGCGAAGTGTGGGCGCCACGGAAGTTGGTGGGAAATTTGTTCACGTTAGCAGCAGACTGGTTTTTCAACCCCACCGGGGTTGTTCGATTAGCCCAGGGTGAAACCCTGGGAACCGCCCATCGCCAACAGGCTTCCGTGGGCGGACGGAGCAACCGACCACATCGGACGGAGCAACCGACCAGGGCGGACGGAGCAACCGACCAGGGCGGAAGGTTCCCAGGGTAACGGGCCTGCGGCCCGCAACCCTGGGCTAATCGAACAACCCCGGTGGGATAGAAAACGAAGATCTATTGAGAAACTACCAACAACCGCCCCAACGTGATTGACATCTATCCCGCCTCTCACTTGCCTTCGATCAGCTTCCTGGCCACGTCGAGTTTCTTCTGGGCGGCTTGCACTTTCGTGGATTGGCCGAGGCGGCCGTCGGTGGGGAGGGCGCTTTGAATGGTTTGCAGGTCGGCGGTGGCTTGCTTCTCGATTTTGCTGAGGCGGGGGCCGTCGGGGGAACCGGATTTGACGCGGTCGCGCACTTCGGCGAGGGTGGGAGCGAGGCCGTCGGTGACGAGTTCACTGAGTTGATCGCTGAGTTCGGCGATGCGGTCGGGGTCGGCACTGGGATCCGAGGTGACGTTGGTGAGGACGCGACCCAGCGTGGTCATGGCGTTGCGGCACTCGTCGGCTTGGTCGAGTTTGTTGCCGGTTTGCGAGAGCTTCAAGCCGTGTTCGAGCAAGTCTTCGAGTAGCGATTGGTTGGCTTGCAACAAACGCAGGCGGTCATCGGCCCGTGGCATGGGTTGGGCCGAAGCCCAGGCGGCCAAGGTTGCGAACACGATCAGGGTGTAGGCGGATCGGGTCATGTTAGGAAGCCACCTTTCCGCTCTTGATGATGGTTTCGAGTTGGATGCGGCCGTCCTTCGCGGTTTTGGCCATGCGGTTCAGGACCGGCTTGGATGTCGGCGTGGCGTTGTTGGCCAGCGTCAGCGCGTCGTCTTCGGCAGCCTTTAATTTGCTCACCGCATCGGTCAGCGACTTTTGCCGATCGGCCACGGTCAGGTTTTCCAGCGTTGCGGCTTGTTTGACGAGACCTTCGTTGACCGTCTTGTCGAACATCCGCTCCAGGGTGACCATCTCGTTGCCTTGGGCCATCAGGTGGACGTTCTTCACTTCGGTTTGCAATTCCTGTGCGAAATTCGCCCACACCGCAATTCGGTCCTGGGCCGTGTTCGCTTTGGTCAAGGCCGCGAGGTGTTTCACTTCTCGGCTGAGTAACTCGTGGCGAAGCTTCACCACTTCGGGGCGAGTTTGCGTCTGCGTCGTTGTCGCAAACCACCAGACCACGACGCCGACCATGAGCGAAGCGGCCACGCCTGCGGCGATTTGCCATTGCTCACGCTTGGCCCAGATCGCCGAAAGCGTGCCGCTCGAATCCCGTCGGGGCACGGCGGAATAGCGCGTGATGATCGGCGTGGCGGCAGCAATGTGTTCAAAGAACGTCACTTGAACTTCAGGCGAAACGGCTGGCACCGGAATCTTCGGAATCAGCGCATCGAGTTTCGACAACCCGCGCAGGAATCCGACGCAACCCCGGCAGCCGGTCACGTGCTCGCGGAGGTCCGTCGGCAGCCGACGAACATCGGGCAACGCGAGCAACCGGGTTTGAACAACATCGCACTTCATGACCACACTCAAGTCGGAGTTTCTTCCGGACTGTCACCGTTAAACAACTCGTTCCCCAACGTCTTCATCAACCGTTGCCGCGCTTTGAAGACGCGCCACCGGGCGGTTTCTTCCGTGATGTTCAAAATCGTGGCCACTTCCCGGAACGACAATCCTTCGTCGGCTCGTAACATCAACGCCGAACGGAATTCCGTCGGAAGTTCGGCAATGGCTTGGGCCACGACGCGGAGGGTTTCGCGGTCGGCGGCGGTGTCGTCGGGACCGCTCAGTTCCCGACTCGGGGCGTCGTCGGGGAGCGTTTGCGTCACGCGGCGTTCGGACCGTTTCAGGTTCACAAAGTTGTTGTGCCCGATCCGGAACACCCACGCGCGGAAGTTCGTTCCCGCCCGAAACGACCCCAACGCCCCCAGCACCTTCAAGAACGTTTCCTGCGTCAAATCTTCGGCCTTATGCTTATCGCGGGTCATTTGATACAGCCAGCGGTAGAGCCGATCCCAATAGCGTTCGACCAACTTGCCAAACGCCTGACGGTCGCCCAGTTGGGCGGCAGCGATCCAATCAGACTCCTCGTTCGTTGGCGAATTCGGGAGGAGCGTATCAGGGTCTGGGGTCACGCAACTCGTTGCGGCGGGAGCTTCTGGGATGGCAACCGGGACGATCCCAGCGAGTCGGCCAAGTTCCCGCATCATGTGTCGTCCATCCCACAACGTGGAAGGTCGCGGGTACCACTGCGGGGCGAAGCCACGATACCCGGCTTGCCCCAAGCTGTCCAGCAAACCGACTCATCGACATAACCTGTGACGCGGCCATTCGTTGGCGCCTAGCAACGAAAAAAGGGTGGTTGAACCGGACGGCCCGGTTCAACCACCCTCAAATTGATCGTCGTATTGGCTCTGTGCCCTGAAGGGGCACCGGACTGTAGCCACGGGTGAAGCGCAGCGCAACCCGTGGACTGTGACTGCTGTTGACAAGTCGCCCTGGAGGGGCGAAGGAACTCCGCTGCCCCTTCAGGGCAGTTTAGTAGTGGGGTCTCGGTTCCACGGGTTGCGCGAAGCGCTCCACCCGTGGCTACATCCCTTGGCCCCTACCGGGGCCACCGAGCATCCAAGCGTTCCACCAATTATTTAAACTACAGACGTGGGACGCGCACCGAGTTGAGCAGGGCCAGCACGTTGGCCGGAACCTTCATCCCGGTGGATTGCCCCCACGGGTACGTTGTCGAAGTGGTTCCGTTGGTTTGCGTGACGACGTTCAGTTGCCCCGTGGCTACGTGGGTCTTGGCTTGGCGGTACCAGTGCCCCACGAGTTCGCCGTAGGCTTGGGTGACGACGCCCGGCATGGCGGTCGTGGCCGTGGTGTAAACCACGCGCACCGTGTTGGGGAACTCGTCGTGTCGGGGCGGCCAACCGGGGTGCGTGACGACGAACGGCCCGGACAACGATTCAACGACGCCACGCTCGGGATGGACGGTGAAAGTGCCGGCGTCGCGGACCGTGCCTATCCCGAACTGACGCAGCAAATCGACTTTGACCGATCCCACCGTGATGACGGGGAAATTCCGCAGGAACAATACTCGGGTGCCACCGGGGTGATCTTCGGTAAACGTGCCGCCCTCGAACGCCCGCCCGCAAAACTCTCCCACGAACGAGTCCGCTGCCGCTTGCAACTGCGTCAACAGGGCATCGTCACCCGTGCCGGTGATCGCCAGCATCGTTTTCAGTTCCGACAACGTTAGGAGTTACGCAGTCGCGGCATTTTGAAGGCGGTATCGCGGAGTCGTTCGGTACGCGCGGACGGCATCCTGGACGATCTGCCACTTCGCGGTCAAC
>JAYVXO010000038.1:0-23350 GCA_043785105.1 Fimbriiglobus sp. | reverse complement strand
CCGCAGGCGATGTCGCCGGATTGCTGGCACTTGGCGAAGCGTACCGGATCATCGCCCGCAACCTCGCCGATGCGTTCCTGGTCGGGGGCTGTGATTCCCGAATCAACCCCGTCAGTTTTAGCCGCCACAACTCGTTCCAACCGTTGACCCGACACAATGAACTCGGGGCGAAAGCGATACGCCCATTCGCCGCCGATCGGGATGGGTTCGTAATCGGCGAAGGCGCCGCAGTTTTCGTGCTGGAAGAACTCGAGTTCGCGCAAAAGAGAGGGGCGAAGATCGACGCCGAGTTAGTTGGCTTTGCCTCCGGGTTTGATCGCGGTTTGAAGGGTGACGTGTTGAAGTCCGTCATTCGGCGAGCGTTGCAACAAGCCAACATTACGCCGAACGATGTCGATCACGTGAACGCCGGTGCGAGTGGCTCTAAAATCCTCGACCTGTGGGAAGCGAAAGCGATTGCGAATGTTTTTGGCACGAACATCCCCGTGTTCGCTCCGAAGGGGCATTTTGGCAATACGGGAGCGGCATCGGGCCTAATTGAACTCGCCGCGTCCGTATTGGCCTTGAAACATCGGGCACTTCCGGGGACTCTGAACTGCGAGAACCGCGACCCGGATTGCCCAGTCGCCGTATATACCGGAAAACCCCGACCCGTGACAAAACCATATGCCCTGAAAGTCTCGTACACCGATATGGGGCAATGTGCCGCAGTAGTGGTCAAGCAGTGGACTTAGTTTTTCGGGGGCGCGAGCCGCAACCTCACCCCCTAGCCCCCTCTCCGACGGGGCCTCCTTCTTCCTTCCCCCCGCGTGCGGGGGGACCGAAGGGGGTTGATGGCTTCCTCCCGTAGCGGGGATGTATTGTCTCGTGTGGCTGGTTCGACCCCACCCCGGCCCTCCCCGCAGACGGGGAGGGAGGAAGTGCAGCCTTTGCTCCCCTCTCCGCGTCGGAGAGGGGTTGGGGGTGAGGTGGATTTCAAGAGTAAGCCAGTATGCGTCGTCGTGTTGTTATCACCGGAATGGGCATGGTGACCCCACTTGGTCACAGTGTTGCGGAGACGTTCGCCGCTGCCCTCGAAGGCCGCAGTGGCATCGACCGGATCACGCACTTCGATGCGCGGACTTTCCCGACGACTTTTGCAGCCGAAGTGAAAAACTTCGACCTCCGAACGGTGTTGCGCGATGCCAGCCGCTATTTGAAGTGCGGTTCTAACACGCAGTTCGGCTTATCTGCTGCCAAACAGGCACTCGAAGACGCGAATTTGCACATTGGCAGTGGCGTCGATCGCATCCGATTCGGGGTCTACCTCGGGTCGGGCGAGGGGTCCGAAGACTTCCACACCGTCATCAGTGGTGCGGCCATTGCCGGGGCTGCTGATGGCAGAACGGTGAACCACGGCCAGTTCGCTGCGGCTGCGATTCAGATGCTCGACGGCGCCCACGAAGCTGAACTCGAAATGAACACCACCGCAGGCCATATTGCGGACGAGTTCGAGTTATGTGGGCCGAATTTCACTTGTTTGACCGCGTGTGCAGCCAGTGCCCAGGCCATCGGCGAAGCGGTCGAAATGATCCGCTACGGCGACGCGGACCTCATGTTGGCGGGGGGCGCCCATAGCATGATTCACCCGTTTGGCGTGTCCGGCTTCAATCTGCTCACCGCGTTATCCGTTCACAACGAAGCACCCCAGAAAGCCAGCCGCCCGTTCGACCTGACCCGCGATGGGTTCGTGTTGGGTGAAGGTGCGGGGATGGTCGTGTTGGAAGAATACGAACACGCCAAACGGCGCGGGGCGACAATTTACGCGGAACTGACAGGCTACGGCACTACCGGGGACGCTTACCGCATGACCGACCCGCACCCGGACGCCCGTGGCGCCGGAATGTGCATGAAACAGGCCATTTTGGACGCAGGCATTGCCCCCAGTGACATCGGGTACATCAACGCCCACGGCACCAGTACCCAGGCCAACGACGAGTGCGAAACGCTTGGCATCAAAATTGCTCTGGGTCAGTGCGCCTACACCACGCCGGTCTCCAGTAGCAAAAGTATGCTAGGACACCTCATTGCGGCGGGCGGGGCGGTCGAATTAATACTTGCGATCTTGGCGATGCGCAAAGGTGTCCTCCCGCCGACCATCAATTACGAAACACCGGACCCGCTTTGTGACCTCGATTATGTACCGAATCAAGCCCGTGAGAAGCCGGGTATTCGGCACGTCTTGAGCAACAGTTTCGGGTTCGGTGGTCAAAACATCGCACTGATTGCGAGTCGAGTGTAACGGTTGGGCGGACTGCGTCATCTAATTGGGGTGTTAAAGCCACGAGGAGCTGGATAAATTGGCTCTTCCATTTTCCGAACGGAGCCTGTGCTCCATGCTAAAGGAAAGTGAACTGATCGATCGGGGAGTTGCCCGTGGGTGATTGGGTTTGGTGGATTGTGGTCGGTTCGCTGGTCGGAACTGGGGTCTTCGCCCTGGTTGTCGTGCTGGCCCAATGGTATTACCGCCATCGGTATCTCGATCACGTCGTCCGCATCTTTGAAGAAAAGCCGCTCTTCATCATTCCGCGTGGCAATCCCGTGCCGGGCGCTGAAGATGTGCACTTTGAAACTGATAAGGGTTGCACCCTTCGTGGCTGTTATTTAACGGGTCGGGGTTCCCGACGTGGCGTGATCCTCTTTGGTTTGGAATTCGGTTCCAATCGTTGGGCGTGCATTCAGTATTGCTCGATGCTCCTTGATCGCGGCTACGATGTCTTCACATACGAACCCCGCAATTTAGGCGATAGTGACCGCGATCCCAACTACTCCCCACTTCAATGGGTGACGGATCGGGACGTGATCGACATGAAGGCCGCCATCCTGTACTTGAAGCGTCGCAAAGATGCTCCCTCTGGTGGCATCGGACTCTTCGGCATCAGTAAAGGTGCCGGCGTTGCAATGGTGTTGGCGGCCAACGACCCCTGGGTGCGTTGTATTGCAACGGACGGCGCTTATGGCACATACACCACAATGGTGCCGTACATGCGGCGGTGGGTGTCGATCTACATTAAGACGGCGACCCGCATCCGCGCGTTTGTTCCCGATTGGTTTTATGGTTTGATCGGCCTGGCTGCGATTCGGGAATCCGCCGCACGGCGTGGCGTTAAGTTTGTCAGTGTCGAACGGGCCTTGCGACGATTGGATCTACCGCTGTTCATGATTCATGGCGGTGCGGATACCTACATCAAGCCGGAAATGGCTGAAACGCTCTTCGAGAAAGCGGCGACTCCGCTGAAGTCGCTATGGATGGTCAGCGGTGCTAAGCACAATCAAGCACTCAATGTGGCCGGTGTGGAGTACGCTCGCCGTGTTGAAGAGTTCTTTGATAAACATCTGGCAGAAGGCGATTCACTCACGCCGCTTCCGCACCTGCCGACTCAACCGCGCCGGGCCGCGATTGTGGCGAAGTAGTCCGGGCCATGCCGCTCGCTCGCTACCTCCTGATTCGGGCTGCACGGGCCGCAACGTATCACTTGCACCGGCGGCAACTGCGGTTCTTGAAGGCGTGCGAAAACCCGGAAGCCATTCAACTCGCACTCCTACATCGCATCCTGCGCCGACAGGCGGTCACCGCGTTCGGGCACGACCATCACTTTGCCACGATCCGCACACTCGCTGACTATCGCCGCCAAGTCCCGGTTGCCCCGTATGAACGCCTCGAACCGTACATCGAGCGTCTCAAAACGGGCGACACCAACGCGCTGATTGCCGGCGATCGGATGTTGATGTTCGCGCTCACAAGTGGCACGACGGCCGCGCGAAAACTGATCCCGATCACGCACCGTTACTTGGCCGATTACCGACGCGGGTGGAACCTGTGGGGCATCCGGGCGTACCGCGACCACCGACCGCGTGACTTGGCATTTCGCCCCATCGTCCAAATGGTCGGCGACCCGGAAGAGTACCGCACCGAAGCCGGAATCCCGTGCGGCAACCTGTCCGGGTTCACCGCCCTCGTGCAGAAGCGGATGATCCGCTGGATGTACGCGGTCCCCGCAATCAGCGGTAAAATCACCGACTCGCGCAGCCGGTACTACCTCGCGTTGCGACTCAGCATTGGTCGCCCCTGTTCGCTTTTCACCAGCGCCAACCCCAGCACCCTCATCATGCTCGGTCGCACGCTGGATGCGGAAAAGGAATCGTTGCTACGTGATCTGCACGACGGGACACTTTGCAGCAAACTTGATTTACCTGACGTGGTCCGTACTGCAGTCACGTCCCGACTGAAAGCAAACCCTGCACGCTCTCGCGCTCTCGCCGCCATTGCCGACCAAACTGGCCACCTGTACCCCAAAGATGTTTGGCCGCCAGAGACGATTTTGATCGGCACGTGGACGGGCGGTAGCATGGCGCCGTACCTCCGGCAACTGCCGCAATACTACGGCACCCCGCCGATCCGCGATCTCGGCTTGCTGGCCAGCGAAGGCCGGATGACGATCCCGTTCGCCAACGACACCCCGGCGGGCGTGCTTGACATTTGGTCTCACTACTTCGAGTTCATCCCCGAAGCGGAGTTTGAATCCACGAACCCCACGGTATTGGGTGCCCACGAGTTGACGGACGGCCAAGCCTATTACATCGTGCCGACGACCGCGTCCGGCTTGTACCGCTACCAGATTTCGGACCTCGTCCGGGTACGTGGCTTCATCGGCCGCACACCAATGGTTGAGTTTCTCGGGAAGGGCCATCGCTTCGCCAACCTGACGGGTGAAAAGCTCTCCGAACACCACGTTACGCAAGCCATGAACATCACGCTGCGGATCACCGACTTCGCCATCAGCACGTATAGCTTGTCACCCGTGTGGCACGATCAGCAACCCTACTATGGCCTGTTTGTCGAAGAGTCCGAAGCCCGCGACGAGACCGCCGTGAAGCGATTCCTGCAAGCCTACGACTTGGCACTCGGCGAACTCAACATCGAGTACGCCGCGAAGCGAAGCTCCGGTCGTCTCGGTGCCGTGCGCGCCTGCGTGATTCCAAACGGAACCTGGGCGACGTGGGACCGCGACCGCATCAGCAAAACCGGCGGTTCCCCGGAGCAATACAAACACCCCTGCCTGATCGGCGACACGTCATTTGCGACGACGCTGCCCATCCAGCGCGAGATTTACCACGAATAGCACGAATCAGACGAATCAGACGAATCAGACGAATGAAAGCAGTCAATTCTTGGCTTGGCGGCCCTGACGGGGCCGAGGGTTGTAGCCACGGGTGGAGCGCTTCGCGCAACCCGTGGAACCCGTCCCTCCAGGGCAAAATACAAAGGCTAGTTTTCAGTTTGATATGATGCGTACTCGATGCGAATTCGTGATTCTGTGGTGAGGGTTCCCCGTGTCCATTCGCTTGCTCATCTTCATTCTGCTAGCTGTGTGCGGCTGTAGCACTCCCTCGGATCCTGCGCCGAAAGCGGATGCGGCGGATCGGGTGAACGCCGCGCGTGATGGCAGCGACTGGCCGAAGTTCCTCGGGCCGAACGGGGATAGCAGTTCGCCCGAAACCGGCATCCTCACGAAGTGGCCGAAGGACGGGTTGAAGAAATTGTGGGATTGCCCGTTGGGAACGGGGTATGCGCCGCCCAGCATCGTTGGCGGGCGGCTGTTTCACTTTGATCGCGTGGGGAACAACGCCCGGCTCGGTTGCCGCAACGCGGAGACCGGCGAGTTGATTTGGAAGTTCGAGTACCCGACGGATTACGAAGACCTCTACGGCTACGACCCCGGACCGCGTGCCTGCCCGGTTGTGGACGGCGACCGCGTGTACATTTATGGCGTCGAAGGCATGGTGCATTGCGTGTCTGTGGCGGACGGCAAGGAGGTTTGGAAGTTGGACACGAAAGCGCAGTATCGCTTCCATCAAAACTTCTTCGGCGTCGGCAGTGTGCCCCTCGTGGATGGCGACTTACTCATCGTGGCCGTCGGGGGTAGCCCGAGAGGACAACGCCCCGTCGATCTTCGGCAAGCGGTCGGCAACGGCAGTGGGATCGTGGCGTTCGATAAGAAAACCGGGGCGGTGAAGTACGCCGTCAGTGATGAACTCGCCAGCTACAGTAGCCCAATCTTAGCGAAGTTCAGCGAGCAGAAGACCGCCTTGTACTTCGGACGTAACGGGCTGTTGGGATTTGATCCGCAAGCGGGGAAAGAGGTCTTCCAATTTAAGTGGCGTGCCAAGACGCTCGAAAGCGTGAATGCCGCGAACCCGGTGGTCATCGGCGACAAAATCTTCCTCAGCGAATGTTACGAAAAAGGCTCTGTGTTGCTGAAAGTGACGAATGGCAAAGTCGATGTCGTGTGGAGCGATGCGAACAAGGACCGCGACGAAAAAGCGTTGCTGTCGCACTGGTGTACCCCGATTCACGACGCGGGATACCTCTACGGGTGCAGTGGCCGCAACGCGAACGATGCGGATTTGCGTTGTATCGAACTGGCCACCGGCGACGTGAAGTGGATCGAGCGGCGCACGACCCGCTGTACACTGCTCAAAGTCGATGGCCACATCGTGTGCCTCGGCGAGCAAGGGGAATTGCGACTCCTCAAACCGAACCCCGCCAAGTACGACGAGGTCGCCAAATGGGAAGTCCCCGGACTCAGCTACCCGAGTTGGGCACCCCCGGTTCTCAGCCACGGCTTGCTCTACATACGCGGCAAGGACGACACCAACCGCGACGGCCACCGGCTGATTTGCTTTGAGCTGATCCCGAAGAAGTGAGATCGGGTTCGGCGTTAGCCCGACGCGCCAGTTTTGAAGTTGCGCTCTCGGACTACCCCGAAGGGGTTACATGAAATAGCCCAGGGTCGCGGCACTTCGCCGCGCACCCTGGGTTCTCGACACCGCCCCAACCGTACCCCGGAGGGGTTCCATCGCTCCTCGCGGCGTAGATGTAACCCCTCCGGGGTAAGATCCGTTTCGGGTCTGACCCAGGGTGCGCGACGAAGCGCCGCGACCCTGGGCTATTATCTTCAACCCCTACGGGGTAGTCCGAACTCGCAACATCAAAACGCGCGTGGCTCGATCGGCCCCTCGCTGGCGCGTCGGGCTAGCAAGAATTGAGGAAGCGGAATCCGGCGTTACGAAAAGCTTTCGTCGCTGAAGACGCGGTCGAAGTCGGCGACGCCGACGCGGAGGCAGAGTTGCTTGAACTCGTCGTCGTGGTCGTCGGTGCTGTGGTGGAGGTGTTCGGCTTCGGCGATGAGTTTGAGGGAACTGCGACGGCGAATGCCGTTGGCACGGAGGACTCGTTGAAACGGGCGCAGGTCGGGGGCATAAATCGTGAACAGCTTGTGTTCGTCGAATTGCACTTCCATCGGGCGGCGCGAACTCAGCACTGCCACGCCGGTGCAGCCGTCGTTCAGAAGCAAGTCTTCAAAGTCGCAGAAGTAACTGGCCAGCACCGGGGTATCAATGTGGTTGCGGCGGAAGTCGCTGTGTTGGTCAGCCGATTTGCCGTGGCTACTTTCCAGCACGGCGTGAACCGTCTCGCCGAGTGGTTCGAGTAATCCCAAGAAGGTATCGAACAGCCGTTCTGCCGAGACGGACGCGACCAACATCGGTAATCGGAGTTGGTTGGCCCGGTCGCGGAAAATCTCAATCCGGTAGCCTTCGCGGGGTCGGATCGGCACGTCCAGCGCGGGGCGGATCGCATCCGTGAGGATGAAATCCCCATACTGCTTGACGGTCAAGTGTGCGGTCAATGGATCGGCGGTCACTGTGCAACCTCGCATTAGGGATCGTGACGATCCCACGGAGTCGGAGTGTTCGCCAGGTGCGTTGCGTCGCTTTGATGACAATTCGGAGACACCTAGGACTTAGTTAATTTACCCGCCAACTGCTTGCGGGGCGCTTGCGGCCTCACTATTATACCCGCGCAATAACCCAGATCGCGCTCAATTTGACGATTCTACCACGCGAATCAATTGAAACGGAAACCTGGGTGGAATAGATAAAGACCGGGGTTGTCAATCTGACGGCCTTAGCCACGCCGTCCTCGCCCCGGAAAATAGCTCACATAGACGCCGACAACCCGTTGAACCGATAGCAAACGGTATTCCGTAGCGAAAATCAGGGGTGGGACATGCGACTAATCGCGTTGCTGCTACTAACAATCGGTCTTGGGTTCGCCAGTGCTGACGTTGTGACAGCCCAACCCCCGTCGTCACCCAACGTCATTGTGATACGCCCCAAATCTCTCTCGGGTTCAACCCCCGGTTCAACCCCCGGTGCGGTCGCTTCGACTTCGATCGTGATTTATCCGGATAAGCCGGGCTTCATCACGGTTCGTCCCAAAGTGCTTGGCAGCAATTTTGCCAGCATTCCGACCACGGGAATGAACCCGAAACTCGTGGGCGCGAAACCGGAATTGCCCACCGGATCGGGAATCCCCAGTCCGCAACCGATTGCGGTCACACCCAAACAGCCCGCACCCACCGACAAAGAAGAAGGCAAAATTCTGCTCGAAACTTGGGACGTGATGTTCCTACGCGGAATGAAAGCGGGCCACTACCACGTCGTGGCACGGGAGTACGAACGGGACGGCAAGAAGTTTGTGTACGCCACCAAGACGCAGAAAATGACCGTGGCCCGGTTCGGCCAGCCATCCGAAATCTGGGCCGAAGATTCCACGATGGAAACGCCCGAAGGGGCGGTTCTGGTTACGCGGATGCGCCAGGGCATTGGCCGCGACCAACAACTGTCGCTGTCCGGGCAGGTGGCCGGCAACACGCTGTCGGTCAAGATCGAGGGCGCCGGCGGTGGGACGAAAGACGTGCCGTTCCCCGACGGCGTGATCGGCGTTTCCAAGGAAGCGAGCATTTTGAAAGACCGCAAGCCGAAGCCTGGCGAAAGTTTCGACTATCTCTGGTACGAAGGGCGGCTGAACCGCGTCGTGAAATTCACCGCCACTGCGAAGGACATTGAAGAACTCGCCATCTACGACGGCCAAGCGCCGCGCAAGGTACTGCGGGTGATCCTGAGTATGGAAGCCATCGGCACGTTCCGGCTCCCAAGTGCGACCGTATTTTGTGATGCGACCACCTACGAACCGCTGCGGATGGACACGGACGTTCCATCACTGGGCGGCAAAGTCACGGTGTTGCGCACCACGAAGGAATACGCGCTGCGGCCATCCACTAAGTTGCCGGAGTTGAACGAAGTCCAGTCGATTGTTCTTGATAAAGCCATCCCGAACGTTCACGACCAGAACGCGATTGTTTACCGCATCAAGTTGACCGGCGAAATCGACGCCGCGAAAGCCTTCGCCCAAGACGATCGCCAAACCGTGAAGAATTTGGACGAGGCAACAAAGACGTTTGAACTGCACGTCAAAGCGATTCGCGCGCCGATTGACGGCCCCGTCCCTGCCGCGAACCCCGGCGCGGAGTTTCTGTCCGATTGCTTCTTCATCGACTGGGACAACGACGCCACCAAGCAACGCGCCACGCAAGCGGTTGCGAACCTACCCGCCACCGCGACCGCGTGGCAGAAAGCCTGTGCTGTGGAGAAGTGGGTGAACCAAAACATGCGCGCCACCGAGTTTTCGCAGGCGATGGCAACGTGCAGCAACGTGGCCAAGAACCTCAGTGGCGATTGCACTGAGTACGCGATGCTCGGCGCCGGGATGTGTCGCGCGATCGGCATCCCGTCCCGCACCGCCATCGGGTTGGTCTACGCCCCCGGCGCTGGTGGCAAACCGACGTTGGCGTACCACATGTGGTTTGAAGTGTCGATCAACGGTCGCTGGCTCGCGCTCGATGCGACACTAGGGCGTGGGTCCATCGGCGCCGGGCACATCAAAATTACCGACGCCTCGTGGCACGAAGAAAAATCGTTCGCGCCGCTGTTGCCCGTGATGAGCGTGTTGGGCGCGTCACCTCAGGTAAAAGTGGTCAGTGGACAGTGAGTAGTGGATAGTTCAAATACACGGTGTGTGGCAGGGTGCCAAAGCCCATGAACGATCGTTCATGGGCTTTTTGTATCGTTCGTGGGCTTTTTGTATTCCCTATCCACTGCCCACTAACCACTCACCACTACTTGACCGATATTCACGAATTTTCAGAGTTCGGTAGCGTCGGACCTATTGTGCGTCTATACTCCGACAGTGTAACAATTTCCTGTCTTTCGTGCGGTGAGTTCCGTCGTGAGTTGGGGATGACCTTCGGCTCGGGTTCGATGCAGCAACGCCGTGTGTTTGGGACAGATGGGACGACGAGGGCACTGTCGATGACGATGGTGCGGACTAAGGTGCCGGAATGAGCGAGCGACATTCCCCCGTGGGGTCTGTCGGTACAGCCCTCCACGTCACGAGTCGTACAATTAACTGGGACCAGTTTTTCCCTTCGTTGCCCTTGGACTTGCAAACTACTTTTTCCCATCGTGCCGAACTGAACGGGTCTTCTTCCACTAATCCCGGTGTGCCACCAATCGTTTCGACTCTTGACGAATTGTTGAGCCGCGATCGAACCGATTGGCCGGCTTTCTCGCACACGAAAATCACGGACTCGCAACGCCCCCCTGCCGAACTGCACGCGATTTCGGCGGCACTGGCTTGCCCCGATCTCTTCTTAATTGACGCCCCCACCGGGAACGATCAACTGGTGTTGGCGTGTGAACTGGCGCGGGAAGCGGAACGGCAAGGGCAGCGTGTTCTGGTGCTGACCGCCGAGCCGATTGACGCGGACAAGCTCATCACCCGGTTGCGCGAGTATGCTTCCGGGACGTTGCTTCGGGCGTTGGGTGCGGGGGAAGTGGCGAATCAAATCCCCACGAAATCCGTCGAGCGGACGGCCAAAGCGGTTGGTGACGGTGCGGTGAATCAGGCCAAGGCAAAACTGCAACAGACAACACGCGAACTCGAAGCCCACATCGCTGCTTTGCAAACCATTTCAAACGAACTCGAACCGACGCGAGTGGCGGCGGAACGGTTGGAACAGTTTGCACGAGATGAAGCCCGCCTTCAACACGAACAGGGTCGGCTCCTGAACCCGACCGGATGTGATGACGGCACACCGCTGCCCACGCACTTCACCGAACTCGAAGCCGAGCGGAGCCGGAAGTTCACCAAGCTGGTAGACGAGCTACACCAAGCGACAGCGAAACTGACCGCAAAACAATTCGCCGCCACGGCGTTGAACGAACAACTCACGATGTTGCAGCAACAAGCGGACGCCAAGAAATCGGGCGGGTTGTTGTCGGCCATCAAGTCGCTGTTCAACACAAACGATTCGGCGAACCAACTCCCGGCCTTGGAACTTCAAGTTCGCTCCCATGACGAGTCGATTCAGGAACTCGAAACCGAAGTCGCACGCCTGACTGCGGAGCATCGTGAATTCCTGGCCGCAAATACGGCGGCCCGAGAGCGAATGCTCCATGAGGAGTTCACCCGACGAACGACCCGTGTGAATCAACAACTCGCGGAAATTCATCGGGAACGAGCCGAGGCACAGATCGCGTTTGATTGCGGTGCCACACTCCTGAAAGCGGCGGGTTTCACCGGAAACGAAATTCCGCACTTGGCGACCCTGACAGAGCAACTCCAGCAGGCCGAAAAAGACCTGCAGCAAGCTCACACGTTGCGCACGAATTTAGAAACCAATGCGGCGATGATTGCCAAAGATCTTGTCGCTGCGTGCAAAATCGTCACGGGTCCGCTGAGTAGCCTTGGCGTGGATGTGACGCTGCGGTCCCCCGAGTCGGCGTTCGATCGCGTCATCGTGACGGACGGGGAACTGTTGACCGAACAGCAAGTGAATACCGTCCTGAAGTATTCGCACCCGTGGATCTTCATCGGTGATGAATCCAGTCCTAATCCGGCGCAAAACGGGAATCAACGCAACGGCCACGGCACAAACCCACGCCCGACTGCGTTTCGGCGGATGTGGCAGCGATACCACCAACCGACCTGGGTGAAAGATCAGCGACAACTTGCCGTGAAACTGGTCGCGGTGCCCTACTCGGAGCGGAACAAACTTCGCTGCGAGCCGGTTGTGGATCAGCCGGACATCGAAGTCCGGTTTTTGGCGAGTAGCAACGGATCGACACTGGCGGAAGTGGCGTTCCCGGCCAACACGCGAATCGGACACGCGAAGACGTTTCTGGCGGGTGAACTCGGGGAAGTCCGCCTGACACCGTGCAGTACAGTCGTCTGGCATGAAACAGACGAGTGCGTGGTGGCCAGTTGGCCCAGCGTCGAAACACTCACCCACCACGCCGATAGCGATTGGGCTGAACTGGGCGACGGCATCCGCGAACACGTCGTGGCCACGGACACGGGGTGTTGGACCGCGTCTCTCTCGTTCAACATCAGCGCTGGCTGGACCACGGAATCGGCCAAGACTTGGCTCGACGTTCACACCGGCGCACCCCGCACTGCGACTCTGCCGCGACAACTGCACGTCACGGAGACCGCGACGGCGCGGAAGGTCGCGGGCGTGGCCCGGTAACTTGCGGGTGCGATTATGTCCTACCGGGCTTTCAAGCGGCTGCTCGGCGAAACCAGTTTAGAGCGCAAGTGTCGGTGGTTGATCGGCACCGGCGTCCTGGTGCTCATGTTCGCCAGCTTCTATTTCTACGCCCGCCAAACCGAAGTCATCGCCTACGACCAACTCACCCACACCGGGCGGGCGCTCGTCTCCCCGATCGTGGCCCGCATCCACGTGCGGGGCGAGTTGCGGCAGGGCATGGATGACTTCCAGAGCATCACCGAAGAAAAGTGGCCCGCGAACTTGAAGGGCTACAAGTACCAGCTCATTAAACCGAACACGACCAAGCCCGAAAACCAACCCTCCGCCGAAGACTTGGCGATCCTCGCGGAGTTGAGAGCGGAACCCGGCGTTCAGGAAAAAACCCGCTCGATCGACGCCGAACACGCCTACATTTACTTCGGTGCCGTGCGGGCCATGCAATCGTGCGTGGGGTGTCACCGCGACGCCCAGAAGATGGCCCAATTTCTCGAATCTCCGGTGTCCGAAGTCCTCACCTCCGGGCTGGCCGATCCGAATTTACAGACCGGCGACTTGATGGCGGTGGTCAGCGTGCGGCTCTCCACGGACATGATTGATTCCGGGCTGCACATGAACCGCGCGATCCTGATCGCGTTCGCCGTGGGCACGACGTTCTTCATCCTGATCGGCAGCTACGCGGTCATCCGGTACGTGATCGTCAAGCCGGTCAAGCACCTCAAGAGCGTCGCCGACGCCATCGCGGCCGGACAACTCAACGTGCGGAGCGAAATCCAAACCGCCGACGAGTTTGAAGACCTGTCGGATGCGTTCAACCGGATGTTGCGCAACCTGACCAACATGCAGGACCGCAACAAGAATCTCATCACCGACCTCGACCGCAAGGTGGACGAACTGGCAACGCTCAACATGGCGCTGTTTGAATCCAACCGCCTCAAGGGGGATTTCCTCTCGACGATGAGTCACGAGTTGCGGACGCCGCTCAACAGCATCATCGGGTTCAGCGAAGTGTTGTTGAACGCGGACAACCTGACCCCGAAGCAACAGCGGTGGTCGAGCAACATCATGACGAGCGGCCAGCAACTGCTGGCGCTCATCAACGACATTCTTGAGTTGGCGAAGATGGAGGCGGGCAAGCTCCGCTTGCACGTGGTCCCGATTTGTGTGGCCGATTTGTGTGAACAAACCATCGCCCTGTTCCGCCCGGCTGCGGAGAGCAAGAACGTGGATCTTCGCGTGCAGATTGACCCCGACACGCCCGAGATTCGACAGGACGCCGGGAAGCTGGGGCAGATCATCCGCAACCTCATCTCGAACGCGATCAAGTTCACCCCCGAAGGCGGTCGCGTGACATTGAAAGCGACCTTCCTGGGTGACCGACTGCAATTGATCGTGGTGGACACGGGCGTCGGGATCGCGCCGGAAGAACAAGAGCTGATCTTCGACAAGTTCCGCCAAGCCTCGAACCCGTTGACGCGGGAGCAAGGCGGCACCGGGTTGGGGCTGTCGATCGTCCGGGAACTTGCGAAGTTGCTCGGCGGCGATGTGACGTTGCAAAGTGACCTCGGCCGCGGCAGCACCTTCACAGTCCGCGTCCCCGCACGGCTCAAAGAGGTTCCGGTGTTCGCGTTCGATCCGCCGGAAGAGCCTGCCGCCCCGTCTCGCACGATGCCCGCCGTCGCGGTGTCCCCCGCCTCCGTCGTCAGCAAGTAATGGGAATTCAGTTCACGATAACGTAAAATGGCAGGCTCCATGTTCTCTGGCTTGAGGAGTTGTACCGTGCGGTCACTACTTTCGATGTTCGTCGTCTCGTTCCTCACGTTAACCGCTCCGGCTGCGGACCTCACCGCCGCGGCTGCCACTGTCAACATCACGCCGCCACCTGGCACGCCGATGGCCGGGTACTACTCCGCACGAGGAGCCGAGGGAACCCACGACCCCCTCCACGCCAAGGCCATCGTTTTAGAAAAGGGCGGCGTCAAAGTGGCGCTGGTCGCTCTCGACTTGATCGGCACCACGTTCGGCATGGTCCAAGAAAGTCGCAAGTTGATTGAGGAACAAACCAAAATCCCCGCCACGCACGTGATGATCTCTGCCACCCATTCCCACACCGGGCCGGTGTTGCGCGACGGCCGTCCGCGTAGTGAAGCTCTGGGTGGGAGTAGCAAACTGGCCGAAGAGTTCATGCTGCAACTGCCGAAACAGATCGCCGAGGCGGTTCAGAAAGCCGACCAGAACCGCAAACCGGCGAAGATTTCCCAGGAGATCGGGCGGGAAGACAACCTCGCGTTTTGTCGGCGCTTTCACATGAAAGACGGTAGCGTCGGCTGGAACGCTGGCAAGAAGAACCCCAACATCATCCGCCCCACGGCCCCGACCGATCCCGCCGTGCCGGTCATCTCCATCGAGACACTCGACGGTAAGCCGATTGCCACCTACGTGAACTTCGCCATGCACCTGGACACCGTCGGCGGGTTGCACTACTCCGCCGATTACCCCTACACCATCGCCAAGAACCTCGCGGCAGTGAAGGGGGACGAGATGGTGACGATGTTCACCCTCGGGTGTTGTGGGGACATTAACCACATCAACGTGGACAGTACAGCGCCGCAGAAAGGCCACGGTGAAGCCGCCCGCATCGGAACGAGACTCGCGGCAGAGGTTCTGCGAACCTACGAGAAACTGCAACCGATCGCTGATGGGCCAATCCGCGTCACCCGAGAGGTACTGGACCTGGACCTCGCACCGGTGACACCTGCGGAAGCGGAGACGGCCAAGCAGGTCATCGCCAAAGTGCAAAGCGGCGCGAAGCCATTGCCCGCGTTTTTGAGCCAAGTGCAAGCCTACAAAGCCGCCGACGTTTCCGATCGCTTGGGCAAGCCACTCCAAGTTGAAGTCCAGGTCATCAGCATCGGCAGTGACGTGGCGTTCGTGAGTCTACCTGGAGAAATCTTTGTCGAACTGGGCCTTAGCATCAAAGCCGGTTCGCCGTTCAAGAACACCGTCATCGCGGAACTGGCCAACGGCAGCATCGGGTACATCCCCACCCGTGTCGCCTACGGCCACGGGAACTACGAGGTCATAAGCGCCCGCTGTGCCGTGGGTAGTGGGGAGCGTCTTGTCGATTCCGCCGTGAAGCAACTCCGCGAACAGTTTAAGAAGTGAACCTCGCCCGAATCAAAACGTCATCTTCTATCGTCTCCACAACGATCTGCCCAGACTGAATGGCCTCGTTCATCTTTGCCAAACCTCGCCCCCCGATGGGCGAGGTTGCTGATGCACCCCCGACGATTCTGGGTGCCACAAACGCCCAGACCTCGTCAATCTCGCCCGCGTCTAGAAATGCTCCCAAGACTCCGGCGCCACCTTCGACCATCACGTTGGTCATTCGGCGGCGTCCGAGTTCTTTCAAGATTTGATCGACTGACAACACGTTGTCACAAGCTGGCAACCCAACCACCTCCGCCCCATCATCGGCCCACCCGCGAAGCTTCGGCACGTTGGCTTCACTCGTGAAGATCAGCACCGGAATTTCTCGGGCGGTGGCTCGCAACTGACAGACCTCCGGCAAGTCTGCGGTGCTAGAAATCACAACCCTCGTTGCCGCGCGAAGACTGCTAGGCCGGGCGGTCAACAGCGGATCGTCGGCAACGACAGTCCCACGCCCCACGATGATGGCATCGACGCGGCCACGCAGTTCGTGGACCCTGGCGCGACTCGCTTCACTACTGATCCATTTGGAATCACCCGTGTGGGTACTGATCTTGCCATCCAGGGTCATTGCCCATTTCGCAACAACCCACGGCTTGCCGGTACGAAGCAATTTCAGGTACGGGGCGTTCAGTTTCCTGGCGTCCGATTCACAGACGCCAACCGCTACCTCAAGTCCTGCTTCTCGCAAGATCGCCAACCCTCCACCGGCCACTTGCGGGAAAGGGTCAGCCATCGCCACCACCCGCCGCACGCCCGATTTCAACACGGCGTCCGTGCAAGGGGGCGTCTTGCCAAAGTGGCAACACGGCTCCAGGGTCACGTACAACGTCCCGCCTTGTGCTTGTGTTCCAGCCAGTTCCAAGGCATGAACTTCGGCGTGTGGCCCGCCATACTTTTGGTGCCAGCCTTCCCCAACGAGCCGGTTGTCGGCGGCCAATACCACCGCCCCGACCATCGGGTTCGGCTCCACGGCACCTTGGCCTTTCCCGGCCAAGCGCAAGGCGTGCTGCATCCAGAGTTCATCTTCAGCCAGATTCGTACTCACAACAATTCCTGGGGTGCCACGAAAGATTTTAGGATTACGAGCGAACCTTCTTTTAGACCGAGTCTCTCTAACAGTGTACACCACGCAACGAGAGATCACCGCACCACCAACCCAGTTGTGACCCGACCATGCGACTTCTTACTGCCAGTTATAACCGCCGCGAACGTGAGGCGAACTGTTGACCCTGAACCACGTGTGACACTCACACACGCCGGCCAGGGGACCACCAACCCCGGCCGGCGTGCCGTTGTTTAGGGGGCGTGGTGCGACCAGACAACGCCCGTTGTGTCTACGAGTTAGGACGCCAGCTTTTCACGCTGGAGGAAGGGGTGCGACTCCCCTACGGGCGACTTGAGGAGTTGATGACGCGCCCAAGATGTAATGGTTGCCTACCACTTTGCCACGGTGGTTGAGAGGGTTCGATTCCCTCTGGACGCTTTTGAAAATGAAACTGTCCTCATGGAGCAGTCTGGAGTGCTCGCCACCTTGTCACGGTGGAGGTCGCGGGTTCAAATCCCGCTGGGGACGATCGGTGACGTAGCCCAATAGGTAGTAGGCGGCGGTCTTAGAAGCCGCTCAGTGTGGGTTCGACTCCCACCGTCACCACTGGTCATTGCAGACGGGCCGGCGCCCGCCTGGGTCTCATAAGCCTGGATGCTGGGTTCAACTCCCAGGTCTGCAATTGAATAGTAGGGATAGGAGTGAGGGATCGGGGTGAGATAGGAGATGATACCGCGACCGAGTAGGCCAATTGGTAGAGCCGCCAGGTTGAGAGCCTGGGTTGTGTGGGTTCGACTCCCACCTTGGTCATTGTCGAAATTGGGTCCGTCGTCCAACAGGAAGACATCGGTTTTGCATACCGAAGATCAGGGTGCAAGTCCCTGCGGAATCCACTTCACTCGTGAGTGAAAACGGAAGATAGCCGGATACGGTTGGCCGGACCACTTTGCTAAAGTGGTTTGCCGAAACACGGCAATGAGGGTTCAAATCCCTCGTCTTCCGCTACAAGACAGGCCCTGGTGGTGAAACGGATAATCACGCCGCGCTACGAACGCGGTGTTCCAGGTTCAAATCCTGGCCGGGGTACTACTTCTACGGCAGCCGACCTACGTGTGTCCGTCTCCTGATCGTGGCCACTCGTTTGCGCTGGGGGTGTTGGGAGGAATGACGTGCTTGTAAAAGTAGGCTTCGACGGGATCCGGGTAGTCGAGGACTTCGATTGGTTCGCGGTTGAACCATGTTGGCACTTCTTCAAATTCATCAAGCTTTGCTAGCGCACTTCCTGACACTTCCCACAACTCGCCGTGGACGCTCAGGCCCTGTGCGAGATCGGTCACCAAGGCCGGGTGGTCGCCGAGGTCGTAGATTCGATACTTCGGTGCCGTCACGGCGTCACAGAGATACTGCTGGCCGCGCATCAGCCCGACGTTCTTGCCGCCTCGTTTCAGGGTGCCGTAGACAAAGAGGATGGCTGGTTTCATCACTTCCCTGCGGGTTGTAACTGGTAATACTGCACCCAGAGACTCGGTTGACCGGGCAACGTGACGCCGGGGATAGGCAGGTCGATTTTCGGGTCTCGGGCCAAGGCGAGAAGCAGCTTAGGGTACTCCGGCCATTTGCCTTCCAGCTTCTTCAAACTTTCGATTTGATTGCTGTCAAGTTGCCGAAACAGGGAGTCTTTCAGGAACGTGTTCACTGGTTCCGTGAACTCACCCGGACGACACGGGCCGAACGAGAAGGGAACGGTTAGTTTTAGTTTTTTGGTCTCGTTTGCCAGTTCAAGGGCGAACTCCGGCCACTTCCCGCGCGTGGGTTGACGGTTCTCGGACTTTGGGAAAAATCCTTTGCTTCGGGCCTCCTTTAGGAATTGTGCAGTTAGCGGTGGCATCTCGACTAGGGGCTTACCAGTGCCCGGTTCGGGCAAGTAGGGGTGTCGCTCCGCGAGTTGATACAGCAGGAGTCCGTACAGCGACCAATCGCCCTCTTTCTTGGCAGCCTCTTGGCGCATTTTGAGGTCGCTGAATTCTTCGCGTGACAGCCGCATCGCATCGCTCTTGGGTTCAAACTTGGCATTCAGGTCGGCTTTGAAAACGGTCTTGATGTAGTCATCGACTTGCTTGGTCAGCACCGGATCGGAGAACGGCCACGGGTTCTTGCGGTCGGGTCCGTGGTGCAACTCCCACTGCCGCCGGGCCAAGCTCCATTGATCGCGCCGAGCCGATTCCGTTTTCTTTTGCGTCTCGATGAACTGGCTTCGCTCCTCCAAGGTCGCGGCGGTGGCCAGCTTCTTTTGGACTGCCAGTGTGTGCGATTCCCGCCACTGCTTGTTGCGAAGCAGCCGCACTTTTTCGAGACGAGCATCACTACTTGCTGCCACCAGAACATCTTTGCGGTCCGGGTCCGGCAAACGATCCAGCCACACCGCATAGCTTTCCAATACGTGGCCCAACTGGTCGCGCTCGGAGGTAGAAAGGTTTTGGAACTGTTGGTCCAACTCGCGCAGTTGTTGTTGCCGGGTGGTCGGGAATTTCTTGAACAAGTCGCTAAGTTGTTTCTCGATGCTGGTGGAAACGAGTTCCTTTTTGTCCAGATTCTCGACAGGGTGTTTCACGACCGGATCGGGTGCGAAGAGGTCGGGTTCGTTCAGACTTTTCAAATAATCCAGATCATCCACACCCAGGTAGAGCGGCAACGAGCGGATCATGTGATTGTCACTTAGCAGCATCTCCGAGTCACGCGGTGGGCTATCGACATACGGCCTCAGTGCCAGGTGTGCGGCGTATCCACCCAGTGCCGCGACAATTGCAGCGGCCAGCCAGACGATGCCGCCCAACCATCCGAACCGAGAGGTTGCGCCAAGTGCGGGGTGGCTGATTGTTAGAGCGGAGCCACTAAGGGATGGCGTTACGCCCGCTGCCGGCAAGGACTGACCGGAAATAACCGGCTGAAGCTTCGTCAAGGTGCGGGTCGTGAAATCGACCGACGGTTCCGGCTTCGGCAAGAAGTCCAACAAGTCGAACGTCTTCTTCAGTGCCGTCGCCTTCGATCGGGCCACCGGGTCGAGCGCCAGTTTCGCCTCGACCGCCTGCGCGTCCGGAGCCGCGAGTTCGCCATCGAGGTACGCGATCAACTCGGCGTCGTCTAGTGGTTTGGGTTCATAACTCATCGCGGCGCCTCTCAGGAATTAACCAGATTCATTCACCACGAATTGCACGAATCAGACGAATCAGAAGTAAAAATTGAATCTCATTCGTGCTATTCGTGTGATTCGTGGTTCCATTACTCTTCCATGTCATCGTCGGTCACATCACTGGCTGGTGGCGGGGGTAAACCGTCCATGTAGATGTAGGGTTGCAGCGCCTCTCGGAGCCGACCACGGGCACGGCTCAGTAGGGACTTCACGGCCTTCGTGGTTAGCTCCATGACCTCCGCGATTTCGGCGTAGTTCATGTCCTCGAATTTATTCAACACCACAGCCATGCGTTGGCGATCGTTTAATTCGTCGAGTGCCTTGCGAATCACGGCCGCGAGTTCTTGTTGTTGCAGATGCTGGGTCGGGGGTTGGTCGCGGCTGGCGGTGAGGTGGTCCGCTTGCCAGGGGCCGCTGGCATTGGGGTCGTTGACATCCAGTGAAACCGCAGGGCGACGCTTGCGGTTACGCAACGAGTTGATGGCCAGGTTGTTCGCAATCGTGAACAGCCACGTCGCAAACTTCGCCTTCGGTGTGTATTTATGTCGAGTTCGGTAGACGCGCAGAAAGACTTCTTGTGCCAAATCCTCCGCCTCTTCGGGCTGCCCGACGAGGTGGTACATCACGCCGACGAGCCGGTGCTGATAGCGCTCCACTAACTCCGCGAACGCGGTTTGGTCGTCGGCACGCACCCGCAACATGAGCCGGATGTCCGGGTCACGCAAGGCCATCATCGCACTGGTTTGACCCGTTGACATCGTGCGACACAGGAGGTAGGGAGATACGAAACACTAGGAGGTATGCCGGAAACACAACTACCGTGTGAGACATTTTCCTGTCTCCCCCCGTCTGCGGGGGGATTAAGGGGGGTCGCTTCGACTTCCTGCCGAATCGAAGTGGGTGGCAGTCGGAACCCCACCCCTACCCTCCCCGCAAACGGGGAGGGAGCAAATCCGGTTTCTCCGCATTGCGGCGCAACTGGCCACAGGCCGCATCAATCTCGGAGCCTTTGCGTTGCCGGACGGTGACACTCACGCCGTTGCGACGGAGTTCCTCGATGAACCCGCCGAGGTCCAGGTCGCGGGGGCGTTTGTAGGGCAGCCCTTCGACGTTGTTCCACGGGATTAAATTCACGTGGGACTTGCGACCCCGGAGCAGCCCGAGGAGTTCCTTGGCGTGGACCAGTTGATCGTTCAACCCACCCAACACGACGTATTCATACGTCACCTGCCGCCCGGTTTTCTCGAAGAAATAATCCGCCGCGACCAGAATGTCCGTGATGCCGGTCTTGGTATTCGTCGGCACGATTTCGGTTCGCAACTCGTTGTTGGAGGCGTGCAACGAGACGGCGAGGTGGTACTGCTTGCCGAGGTCCGCGAGGCGACGAATCTTTGCCGGTAGCCCGACGGTCGAAATCGTGATGTGCCGTGCGCCGATGCCGAGGCCGTTCTTGTCCCCCGCAACGGCGAGGGCTTCCATGAGGTTGTCGAGGTTCGCCAACGGCTCGCCCATGCCCATCACCACAATGTGCGTTAGGCGGGTGGCCAACCGTCCGGACACACTGATCTGTTCGCCGTGATCGGGGTGCGAAGTCAGATTACGCAGTCGAACCAGTTGTTCGACGATTTCGCCCGCCGTGATGTTCCGCGCCACGCCGTTCAACCCGCTCGCACAAAACACGCACCCCATCCCGCAGCCGACTTGCGTGCTGATGCAGGCGGTCGCGCGGCCGTCTTCCTGAATCAGCACGCACTCGATCATCTTGTCGTCGTGCAATCGCAACAACAGCTTGTTGGTGTCGTCGTGGGCAATCAGGTGTTTCTCAACCCGCATACTGAAGACCGTGAACGCGGCGTCCAGTTCGGCCCGTAACGTCTTCGGCAAATCGGACATTTCTTCAAACGACGTGGCCCGCGATTCCAGAACCCACCGGCGAATCTGCTTCACCCGCATCGGCGGTTGGCCACGCTCGGCTAGCCAAGCGCGCAAGCTTTCCGGGGACTGGTCCAACAGCGCCGGCTTGCCAGCCAACGTCGGGCGGTCCGGGGTACCAAGCGGTTCGCCCAGTGTATCAACGGTTATCAACGGTAAGAGTGTGGACATGCGGCTATCTTAACTCGGACAGGCCAATCGGGAAAGCGGATCGGGCGGAAAGCGTCATAATGATGGTTAAAGAAAGAATGTTCACCACAGAGAGCACGGAGAGCCACGGAGAAAGCATTAAGAACTTGTTTTGGTTTTCTCCGTGGCTCTCCGTGCTCTCTGTGGTGAAACGATTTGATTCGACACCTGTGTCATATTGAATGCGATGGCAACAGAATTGTGAACCGATCGACCTCAAAGAATTGCTGTGCTTCGAGGTCATAAACTCGGCGGACGCCGGTCAGGTGGTTCCCCTCAATCAGGTATTCGTTGTACATCATCCGATTGTTTTGCGTCGCGCTGCCGGCACAGATGAGCGGAAACGGTACGTCGTCCGTGGTACCGCGGACAAAACCGCGATGGATGTGGCCGTGGAGCCACAAGCAAATGCGGCAGTCGATGGCGGTTTGCAGCGCGGTCGTGTGATCGCGTAGCACCCGCAACCGGGTTTCGAGCTGGCCGGTTTCGGTCCGCAGTGGGTAGTGCGTCACCAGCACGCGCGGCCCAGGGCTGAGTTGATCGCAGAGCGTCCGAAGCCGATCGAGTTGCGGGCCGCCGATCGCGCCACTAGCATCCATGTGGAACCGATTCGCTGTGCAGGAATTCACCGCAATGAACCAAACCGGCCCGATTTGCCGGGCGAACGGGTAGGCTTCCTTCTCGACCCGCAAGCCGGTTTGCCACGCCGCAAATTCCCGCTCGAAGATTCCGGACTGTGCTGCTAGTGGCGTGTAATAATCATGATTGCCCGGCACCGCAATGCCCGGCGGCAACGTGTTGTCCGTGACTTGTAACGCCCGACCCGCCAGAACAACTTCGGATTCAAACGCCAACTTGGTCGCGTCGCCCGTGAACACCAGCGCGTCTAACTCCCGCTCCCGGAGTTCGCGCATCAGTGCTTCGACCACTTCCGGCGCGTGTTTGAACCGCCGACCGCGACCGAGCAACTTCACGTTGATCCACCCCGTCAACCGCTTCGAGACAAGGTCACCCGGTCGCCAGCCCAACGGCTTCGCCGTCAGGTGAACGTCGCTGAAATGAGCAATGCGAACCGACGGAGGAACCATGATGATGATTTACCACCCCGAAGCCCAATCGCGCACTGCGGCTCTGAAAACAAGTTCACCACGGAAAACACGGAAGAACACGGAAGAAGAAAAATCAATCATATTTAGGAGTTACGCAGTGGTGTTGTGAGTCGGGTTCTCGAAGTCCCGCAGGGTGGCTATAGTCGCGGGCATGAGCCAGCCCAAAGTCTCCGCGCTTGAG
>JAYVXO010000037.1:0-8095 GCA_043785105.1 Fimbriiglobus sp. | reverse complement strand
TTGACCGCGAAGTGGCAGATCGTCCAGGATGCCGTCCGCGCGTACCGAACGACTCCGCGATACCGCCTTCAAAATGCCGCGACTGCGTAACTCCTATGGTTGACAAAAATTGATAATAAATACTACGATCCAAGTTATGGTACTGGAACTTTCAATAATTTAGCCGAATGGCAAAGTGCATCAATTTCTGGACTTGCAGTCTATCAACAAGTTGCAGGCCTGTTTCAGATCGCAATTCGTAAACCCTCTGTTAACAACAACGACTTCTACGTCGCAGAGACAAAAGCAGGGTAGTCCGATCAGCGTTAAAATCGAACACATCTGACTTGAGGAATTGACTATGCTCTTTTTGCTCAGCTATTTCTTGCAAGTTGCAGCCGTGCATATTAATACCACGCTCCCGACAGTACGGGCGACGATCAATACCGACCGGGTGTACACATGTGGGGTCGTTGGTGTCGGAAGTAAAACCAAGTGGTCCTGTGGGGGCGGGGATTTATGGATTTTAAACGTACCGCTCAAGGGCGTTTCACAAGTCACGTCACTTGAACACTATTCCGGAATTAAAGGCTGGAAGTATGGTTTGCTCCGCTGGCAATTTCCGAATCGTTGGTATTCTTGCGTCAACTACGGGCAAAGTGAATTTGAACGAGTTGTTCGAGTCGGAACGTTACATACAATGCCGATGGCAGCAATCGAGTCCATTAACAAGAACAAGGAGAATATTGATTTCGGAAATCGGTTTGAAAAGTATCAGGAGCAAATCAGTTCTGGCTACGGTCCGCGGCTTCGTACAGTTGGAATGATGACGACAAAGGAAGATGACGACATAAAGCTCCGCGTCTTCTATGACTTCTGGTGCCGGGGTGACAATCAGCTTGAAGTTTATGTCGCGGCCCCGCACAAGGGCAATCAACTCATTCGCAGTGACCATCACCCGGACCGCAAAGCGCCGCGCGACCAGGATCCGATCCTCGAATGGGATGTCGTCGGGGAGTGGACGTTCGATTGGACGGGTCCGTTCTACGTAACCGCCACAGGCGATGAGCGGTTCTTCGTGACCGACAAGGGGCGGGTGTACACGCCGCCCAAGGACGCCAAGCCCGGCGCGTTGCTGAAGGAGCTTTGGAAGGGCGCGCCCGTCGATGTGCTGATCCACGATTCGGACCACAAGAAGTGGTACGCCTTCACGAAGGACCAATACTTCGAGGTCGCCGACCCGATCCAACCCAAACCGCACGCCCTCACCATCCGCCGGTCCTGGTTCGCCGAACCGGCCCTCGAAACCGCCGCCAAGTGCGGTCGCGTCATCCGTGGCCTGCTGGAACCGAAGTAGCCGCGTGGCCAGTTGCGGCGGGTTCGTGCTGATGAAACAATCCGTCGGGTTCTACAAAATGCCCTGCCAATTCTCCGCTCGATTCAGCAACTTGCGCAACCGTGGCAAGCTCGCAACGTCGAAGCGGGATCGCTGCACCCAGTGAATGATCGCGCAGACGATGCCGGTGCGGTCGAGTTGTTTCACGAGTTGTGATGATACTGTCACCGGCGGGTTGATGGCGTGATAGGCGTGTAGCCCGAAGTCGAATCGGACCTCGTCATCGCCAACCAAGTCGCCCAGCAGTCGCGCCAAGTCCACCGCCGGGGTATCAACTTTCATCGCGCCATAATCGACGATGCCGGTCACGCGGTCGCCGGTGAACAGCACGTGGTCGTGCCACACGTCACACAAACACGGGAACACCGGCACCCGGTTCAACGACCACGGTTCGAGCGTGGCGATGGCCTGCTTGACGAGAGTTGGCAACAGTGCCATAGCCCGTTTCAATTCGGGATGATCGACGTGGGGCAGGCTTTTGACAAACGCCTGGCACACGTCCAACCGCCGCGCCACGGCGGGAATCGGTGCTTGTACGATGGCATTATTAGCCCAGACGCGGTGCAGTTCGGCTAATGCAGTACACGCCGCGCGAAGTTTGGCGTCATTAGGTTGAATGGCAAAGTCCGCAACACCGGGCATCCATGCGGTGAGGTCGTAGAGTTGATCGGTGTTGACAAAAGTTTGTTGGTCGAGAGTGCGCGTGATCGCCGGGACGAAGTCGAGTTGACCATGAACACGGGCCGCGAACATGGCCCGATGGATCGACCCGAGACGGCTCGCTTCAAACCTCGTCGGCCACGCTTTTAAGCCGAACAGCGCTTCGCCGTTTGCTTCCCCACGCCACAAATTCGCCCCACTAAACCCACCCGCCGAACCCAGCGGCACCCACGCCAAACGGGATAGTTCCGCCGGGTAATGTGGAAGAACATCGTTGAGGGAAGTCTTCACGGTTAGCGGCGAGTGTCGTTCGACTTAGGTTGATCGTCTTGAATGGGGATAGCGGCCTTGGCGGCGTCCGCGAGGGGCTTGGGGTACACGCCGAGACCGATCGTGGCAATCGCACACACCAAGGCGGCGATCAGTGCGGGATAACTACGGGCCGGTTCAGCGGGCTTCAACGGGGACCGGAGGTACATCACGCCGAGGATGCGCAAATAATACACGGCACCGATCGCCGCGTTCAGCGCCGCGATGAGCACCAAGATGCGGTACATGTTCTTCATTGACGCCGTCGTCGGGGCGTCAATCGCGCCGACGAAGAGTAGGAACTTGCCGACGAAGCCTGCCGTCAGGGGCAGGCCGATCAGGCTACACAGGAAGACGCCAAGTAGGGCGGCGGACAACGGGTGTGCCTGCCCCAACCCAGCGAGATCGTCGATGGTTTCCGCCGCTTGGGTGGTTCCGCTGACGTGCAGAATCACCGCGAACGCGCCGATCGTCATCAGCCCGTAAGCCACCAGATAGAACAGCACCGAATCCAGGCCGACTTGGTTCGGTTCAACGCCGCCTTTGACATCCGCTAACGACGACGCGACTACGAGACCCATTAGCATGTAGCCGCCGTGGGCGATGCCGGAGTAGGCGAGCATTCGCTTCAGGTTGTCTTGCAGCAGGGCGAGCAGGTTGCCGAAGGTCATCGTCACCACGGCGAGAACCCAGAGCGTCAGCGGGATCAGCGTGGAGTTGGCGTCGAACGGAAGTTGGTTGATCGGCGGGTACAGCATCCCGAGGATGCGTGCCAGTGCCAGAAACCCGGCGACTTTGGGGACGTAAGCCAGTTGCGCGATCACGCCCGTCGGCCCGCCTTCGTACACGTCCGGGGCGTAAAAGTGGAACGGCACCGCCGTGATACGGAAGCCGATTCCGGCAATCACCATCACCATTGCAATCAGGGCCATCGGGCTAACACTGGATTTGTGCGCGTCGTTCAACACGTCCACAATGGCGCCGATGTTGGTCGTCCCGGTCAGGCCGTACAAATAGCTGAAGCCGAACAGAAGAATCGCCGACGAGAGGATGCTGAGCAGGAAGTATTTCACCGCCGCTTCCGACCCGGCCTTCGAGTGAGCTGGCAGGTAGAGCAGAACGTAGGTGGGGATGCTTATCATTTCGAGCGCGAGGAACGTCGTGATGAGGTCGTTCGTCCGTCCGACAAGTGACAACCCGGCGGCCATGATGAGGACGCACGCCGAGTATTCACAGGCGTTGTCGTCACGGACTTCGGACCAACTCATCAGGACGAACAGTGCGGCCGCGCCCAGCGCAATCCAGCGGACGAACGCGGCGGGGCCGGTCGGGTCAAACGGGGCCACGGCACGCGGATAATACGGGGTGCCTTCGACGGTCTTCCAGAACAAACTGATTTCCTGCCAGCCCAGCACATCCCGGCACACTTCCACGCTGACGAGTACCGTCACCACAGCCGCGCCGATGATCCCGATCATGGCGAAACTGAGCGCGCGGGCACGACTCGGGGCGATGACGGCTACCAAAAACAACACGCACGCCACCCCGATCAAGACCACCTCCGGCAGGAGAAACTGGTAGGCGCTGGTGAGGAATTCTTGTTGAACTTCGTGCAACGACTTCACGGCAATCCTCAGTGTGCGTCAAACGTGTGCGTCAAATCGGCTGGTGCATTAAGCCAGGCGAAGCGTTCAATCCACGGCGGGTATCTTACAAATCGGCACCGGCATCGGACAAGTCGCCACTCGTTTCCCCGAAGTGAAGTCGCGGTTCGCTGGAAGAAACGCCTCCCACCCTACCCTCAGCCGGAAATTTTCCGGCTAGAAACGCCCCGACCCGCACGGGGTTGCATCCTGGCGAGGACAAGCAACCCCTTGCGGGTCGGGGACGGGATTTTGTCGGTAAACTACCGACAGCGGCCGTTGGCTCAGGTACTGGCGGGCGCGATGAAATTGCGGACGTTGTTCAACATGTTCATCACCGGGCGGGGTTGCTGGTAAGCCGGTTGATAGGAAACAATGGCCGGTTGAACAAATGGCGTCGAATCGACGCCGGAATAATTGGTTTGAGCCAGCGGCGTTGTGGGGTCGGCATACTGCTGAACGTACCGCGTCAGTGCAGTCGCCTCAATCGGCCCGGCGTGTCGCAACGCTTGCAACCCGGCGGTCGGATCGCTAATCACGATCCCTTCGGACATCTGGAACGAACCGGACAATTCTTTGCCGGCCGTCGTTGAAACATCGACGTAAAGACACACGTAATTCTTCTTCAACACCTCAGCAGCTTCCTTGGGGATGCTGCCATCTTGGATCAATCGGGCGTAACCAGTCCCACCACTGTTAATGAAAACAGCGAGGGGCTTGTGTTGATCAGCAGCTTGCGACAGGGCTTGCCGATAGTCCGACTGCCACACGGGTTGTGTGGACAGGTTAGGAACCATCAGCAAACCACTCAACGCCGCCGCCGCCAGTGAGGTTGAAAACATCAGACTTGCGCCTCCTTGGTGCAGACTCTTGGGAATGCGTCCCGGTTCAACGGTCTGAACCGAGAAGCACGCTTTTCTATACAAATCCGCCAGGACGGGGTACATGATAGACGACAAATGCGTCATAAATGTTGATTTCCGGAAATTTTGTTGAACTTGTGCCACCAGCATAACAGCAAAAATGACAAGATTGCCACTTGACGCTGTCCCTTAAAGACGCGCATTTCAGGACTTAGAACGATAGGAAAATTTGATGAGAGCGGCGATGAACGTGCGATAGTCTAGGCGACGACACGTAGTTTTTTGGGCGATCACACCGTCAACTCGGCCTTTTCAATCAGGCGACCGGCATAACGCTGTTGAATTGACGCCACGTTTTCCGCAAGAAACTCGGTCACCTGTTCCGGGGCACGGCCGATAAATTGGCGAGGTGCGGTAGTTTGGGCAAAGTCAATAGCGGCAAATTCCGGTTCTGCCTTCAACCGATCGAATAGCTCCGCTGCTGTGCCGGTTCCCTCCTTAATGAGGGCGGTGACGGCGTGGCTGTGTTTCTTGACAAGAGTATGGACGTGCTGCCGGTCCGCGCCGGCGGCGACGGCGGCCATCATCAGGTTCTCCGTCGCCATATAAGGGAGATACTCCCGGACGTTGCGCGCGATGATGGGTCGATTCACGACCAGTCCGCTGGCGATGTTGCGGGCGATTCGCAAAATCGCATCGGCGGACAGGAACGCTTGCGGGATGTAAAGCCGTCGCGCAGCGGAGTCGTCGAGGGTGCGCTCGAACCACTGCGTGGCCGCAGTCTCGGCAGCCATTGCGGGCAAGCCCATGAGGAACCGGGCCAGCGAACACATTCGCTCCGCCCGCATCGGGTTCCGCTTGTACGCCATCGCACTGGAACCGACTTGCTCCGCTTCAAACGGTTCGTCCACTTCCTGCCGATGGGCGAGCAGCCGCAGATCGCAGCCCCACTTCGACGCCGATTGGGCTAGCCCGCTGAGCGAATCCATCACTTGCGTGTCAACCTTGCGCGAGTACGTTTGCCCGGTGACCGGAAAGACGCGGTCAAAGCCCATCTTCTTCGCCACAAGCCGATCGAGTTGCCGCACCTTGTCGTGGTTGCCGTGAAACAGCGCCAGGAAACTCGCTTGCGTGCCAGTCGTTCCCTTCGCCCCGCGAAACGGCAGTTCGTCCCGTCGCCGTTCGAGTTCTTGCAAGTCCAGTACAAAGTCGAACAACCACAACACCGCCCGCTTGCCCACGGTGGTGAACTGGGCCGGTTGAAAGTGCGTGAACCCCAGCGTCGGTTCGTCCTTCCAGTGGTCGGCGAACTTGGCGAGCGTGTCAATCAACGTCGCAACGGACACGCACAATTGATCCAGACCTTCACGCATCAAAATCAGATCGGCATTGTCAGTCACGTAGCACGACGTGGCACCCAGGTGAACAATCGGCCGGGCGTTCGGTGCGACTTCGCCGAGCGTTTCAATGTGCGCCATCACGTCGTGCCGCAACCGCTTTTCGTGGAACGCGGCGCGGTTCAAGTCCACGTCATCTAGGTGGGCACGCAGTTCAGTCAGATGTACGGTCGTGATCCGGGGCGACACGCCGTCATCGGCGGGCAGCCCGAGTTCGTGTTCCGCTTCCGCCAACGCCAGCCACAGCCGCCGCCACGTGCGGAACTTCCGCAACGGGCCAAACCGCTCGGACATTTCGCGTCCGGCATAGCGACCAATAAGCGGGTTATCGTAAACGAGATTCGGGTCGGTCATGGGGTAGTGGATAGTGGTTAGTGGATAGTGGATAGAGCAGAGTGAAGAGTGAAGAGTAGATGATGAACAGTGAACCGAGAAGTGTGACCGGGTAGAAAATCTTTCTTCGGTTTTCCTATCCACTATCCACTGACCACTACCCACTGAACTTGAATAAACTTACGGCCCGTAAGCAAGAATTGAGTGGGTCACAGCGTTCGGACGGCCTAACTACGCCGTTCGTTCCAATGCGTGCAACACGTGGAGTGGAGTCGGTTTTTTCGCCAAGACCGTCCGAACCAACCGCATTTGGGATACTGATTCGGCTGATAATTCTCCGGACGCAACCGGCACTCCATCGCCGGTTACCCGCACACAAGGAGGTGTGAAGATGATTCGCACAGTTACCGTTCGTGTTCTCGGCGTGGCCGCCGTGATGATGATGCTCAACGCGACCGCATCGACCGTTCAAGCCGGCGACCCACCGTTGCCGCAAATGTCGTACTACCCGTACCACTATTTCCTGCACAGCTACTGGCCCGCCCAAAGCCCCAAGTACCCCGAAGCCAAAGGCAGCCCCTACGTCCGCCCACCCGCGTACATGGCCTACCCCGCGTTCCTGGAACCAGGCTGGCGGTACGAACTCTGGACCCCAATGAAGTATTACCGCGGTAACCACTTCTGGCTTGACCAGTTTTAAAAGACGTACCGCAAGAGGCCCCGACGAATGTCGGGGCCTCTTGCGGTACTCGTATTCGATGCCACTCATTCACACTTTGCTGCGGTTCGAGTACACTGAAACAGACCCACTGGAGGTGTGATTGTTTATGACCGAATCAATTATGCGATCGGAGATCAAGAAGGCCGTGGACCTGTTGCCGGTCGAAAAGCTGACGTCTGTGGCGGACTATATCGCCTTTTTGAACCGCCCGACCCTCGGGCAACAAATTGAAAAAGCGGAACGCGATCTGAAGGCGAACAAAGGGGTCGATTGGCGCAAGGTCCGGGATGATGTTTGAAGTTGTACTGTCGCCGTCTGCGTCGGAGTTTTATGCAGCGGCGGATCGACCGTTGGCCTTGAAACTGGCACGCTGTTTCCAGCGATTGGAGGCCGCACCGCGTCAAGGCAACAACGTGAAGCGACTACAAGGTGAATGGTCAGGCTATCTGAGATACCGAGTCGGCGATTGGCGCGTGATCTATCGCGTCGATGACGATGCAAGCCAAGTGAACGTCCTCGTGATTGCGCACCGACGCGAGGTTTACGAGTAGAGCGAGACGCTCTCATCAACCTGATGGCCATCATCGTGCATTTCTTTTCTGACTTATGTTGAGGTGCATTCAGTAATGCCGTCGGGCTTTCGGGATCGACACAATTCTTCCTCGTGTTTATCCGTTCTTCGTAAACTTTCGCCGGATGTCCGATTGTCGAAACCGGGTCTTTCGCACAAGATAGAGGGCGCCGGGGCGGCGGAGACCGTCGGCAGACTGGGATTGGCACGTGGAGTTGGCTGC
>JAYVXO010000036.1:0-23813 GCA_043785105.1 Fimbriiglobus sp. | reverse complement strand
CGATGCATCCGTGCGCTCCGGTCTGAGTTTGCCAGCCTTACCCCAGCCGTTTACCAAGCCGCCCAGATTCCAACAACATCAATCAACACGGCCTAGTGAACAAGGTACGATTTTAATTGAACGGGTCATTCTGAACGTGATCGACAAGAATGCCTGGAAATCGTTTCCCGTATTTTCAAGAGGGACTAGAAAGTGAACGCCCATTTCTTCCGGAGTGTCAGCATCCTGATGCTCACAGCCGTATACCTTTGGGTGATGCCAACAACTGCGTCGGCTGCCTTCACCACGACCATTGAGGCTCCTGGCGTCCAGACTTCACAAGTATTGGGTGTCACGACTGAGAACTTTAACTCCTTCGGGACTGGAAATTACACCACGCTTGTTACTGCCGTTGGCACATTGACTTCTCCTGGCATGGCTATCGTACCGGCCAATACATTCGGCGGAGCGGGCAACGTTGGTAACTATTTTGCGATTGGAGCCCAAAGCGGGCAGTTGACGGCGACCCTAGCTCTGAACGCACCCGCGAGCTACTTCGGGTTGTGGGTGTCGGCCATCGACATGAATAACAGCATGCAGTTTTTCTCGGGGGTGACGTTGGTGGGGACTTTTGACGCCAATACTAGCCCTTTCAATAGTCTGCCCAATACATACTCCGGCGTAAACAATAATAATATTGACAAGTTTGTCTATGTGAATTTCACCGGCACTAGTGGTACGACGTTCGATAAAATCGTTTTCAATAATGCGATACTCGGCTCTGGCTTCGAGTCCGACAATTGGAGTGTGCGCAGCAGTCCAACAACCAACGCGGTTCCCGAACCGACCACGATGACCCTTGGCCTGATCGGTACACTGATGGGCGCCGGCATCGCCCGCCTCCGCCGCAAGACAGTTGTGGCGTAAATTGTTTCAGTTGAACGAGTCCCCCCGCAACGATCATCGTTGCGGGGGGACTTTTTCGTTCACCAGTTTCATCACGTCTCAACTACCGTACCCCAGCTTCGCAATCAGATCGCCCCAGCGTGTTGTGATGGCGGCGCGTTGGGCGTCGGTCATGGTGTACTTGTTGGTTTCGTAGGTGCGGGTGCGGGCGGCGTAGGCTTCGATTTTGGGTTGAACGGTCTCGAAGTCGTCGAGGTGTAAGCCGTCGTAGACATGTTGCATTCCGCCGACCAAGTCTTTGACGAACTCTTCATAACGAACTTCGACGAGATGCCCGGCGGGGATCATGTCCTTGGTGGCGAGGTAGCGTTCGGTGATGATGCGGAATTCGCGGTAGACTTTCTCTTCCAACTGTTCGCCGCCGCGTGGGGTCTGCAAGCCGTGACTTTTGGCCAGCGACATCCACAGGTTCATCGTGCTGGCGAACAGCGTGTACGGGTCGCGGCGGATGTAGACGAACTTGGCGTCGGGGAAGAGTTCGAGCAGTTCGGGGATGCGGGCCGTGTGCGGCGGGGACTTCAACACCAGTCGGCGTGGGTCACGGACGGCGAGGGTTTTCACGAACCGTTCGAGCGTCCGCTTCCAGTGGGCTTTTTCACGTGAAGTTAGCCCGGACAGGTCGAGGGCACCGGGTGATAGTGGCGGGCGATTCGGGAAGGCGATGTCGGTGTAGGTACTCGGTTCGCCGAGCAAGCAGAGGGCGAATTCATCTTCTTGCGGGCGGTCCCAACCGGCGGCCATGTTGTCCATCGGGCGCTTGCTGGGCATCAGGAAGCCGAGATATTCTTTGAAGAATCGCTCACTGACAAGGCTGTGACACGGCATAAAGCAATCGTGCGTCGTCGGCGTGCTGAAGCGGTCGTCCAGGATCAGTAATTCGTGCAACAACGTCGTGCCGGTTCGCCAGTGCCCCAGCACGAACAACGGCGGGTGTTGCAGTTTTACCTCGTTGATGCGGTCGTTGTATAAGCCGTGTTGAACCCAGCGGAAGAATGTGTTGCTGAGCGTCACGCACGACATGATCCCGGCGATGTACCAGTACGGCGGCTCCACCGCGAAGCGGTTCTGACTAAGCAGACGCAGCCACGCAAAGTGATCGAGTCCCTCCCACAAACGTGGCGACCAATTCCGTGGCTTCTTCTCAGACATGCTGCTCCCAAAAGAAAATAAGAATCTCACGCAGAGACGCGGAGGCGCGGAGAAATCCAAAACGATTTAATTCTCTGCGTCTCTGCGCCTCTGCGTGAGACTCTTTTGGCTTAACTTAATCTCTGTGCGATGGCGTCCGGGTCGTACACGCAGCCGCCCCAGACGCCACCGCTGGCGTGTTGGAGCATTGCCCACAAGCGGGTGTCGGCGGGGAGTTGCGGGTCGGGGGCGAGGTCGTCGCGGCAGGGGCGGGTTTGTAATTGGGCCGTGCCCCACTCCACGCCATGAACGCCGCTGGCATCGCCGACCAAATTGATGCTGCCTTCGAGCTTGATGCGGTCGATCGTGATTTGAATCTGGTCGCCGTCGCGGATCTTGCCAATCGGGCCACCGGCCAGGGCTTCCGGGGTGATGTGCCCGACGCAGGCGCCGGTACTCACGCCGCTGAACCGGGCGTCGGTCAGCACCGCAACTTGCTTGCCCCACTTGAGGAACTTTAACGCCGACGTGACCTGGTACGTCTCTTCCATGCCGGCCCCCATCGGGCCACGGCAACAGAGAACGAGAACGTCACCGGGCACCACGGGCTTACTACCCTGCCCCTTCAATGCCGCAATCGCCGCTTTCTCCGTGGTGAAGACTTTCGCCGGGCCGAGTTTGCGGTACACCCCGTCGGCATCGACAACCGAAGGGTCAATCGCCGTCGATTTAATCACCGCACCTTCAGGGCAAATGTTGCCGTGCGGGAACGTGACGGTGCTCGTCAGCCCGCGTTTCTTGGCGGCATCAGGCGACATGATGACCGTGTCCGGGTCAACCCGATCTCGGGTTTCGAGCAGGTTCCGCAATCGTTTACGACGGTCCGATGTCACCCACCAATCGAGCGTTTTGCCGAGCGTGTCTCCGGTCACGGTGATGGCATCGAGTTTCAACAAGCCGAGTTCGCGCAAGTGTAACATCACTTCCGGCACGCCACCGGCGAGGAACACGCGGATGGTCGGGTGCCCGATCGGGCCGTTCGGCAATGCATCGACTAACCGTGGCACACTGCGGTTGAAGTGGTTCCAATCTTCGACCGTCGGGCGTTTGACACCGGCATGGAAGGCAATGGCCGGGATGTGCAACAGCAAGTTCGTGCTGCCCCCGAATGCGGCGAAAACGGCAAGAGCGTTTTGGAATGCGGCATCGGTCAGGATGTGTTTCGTGTGGATGCCGGACTTCTGCAGGTTCACCAACGCACGGGACGAACGGCGGGCCATGTCCAACCAAATCGGTTGGCCGGACGGCGACAACGCGGAGTGAGGCAACGCTAACCCGAGTGCTTCCCCAATCACTTGCGACGTGGCCGCCGTGCCAAGGAACTGGCACCCGCCGCCGGGGGACGCACACGCATGGCACCCGGCTTCGGCGGCTTGTTCCAACGTGATGTCGCCGTTGGCGTAGCGAGCGCCGATCGATTGGACCTTGCCGGTATCTTCCTCCCCGGCTTCCCCGGCGAGCATCACGCCACCGGGTACGAGTACCGTCGGGTAATCGTGCTGGGACGCGAGCGCCATCATCATGGCGGGCAACCCCTTGTCGCACGTCGCCACGCCCATCACGCCCGATCGTGTCGGAAGGGAGCGCATCAATCGGCGCATCACCATGCTGGAATCGTTGCGGTACGGCAGGCTGTCGTACATGCCCACCGTGCCTTGGGTGCGGCCGTCACACGGGTCGGTCACCGCCCCGGCGAACGGGATGCAGCGCAACTTTTGCAGCTCGTCCGCCGCCGCCTTGACCAGCAAGCCGACTTCCCAATGCCCGCTGTGAAACCCGAGCGCGATCGGCGAACCGTCCTCCGCCCGAATGCCACCATGCGTGGACAGAATCAAAATTTCCTTGCGGCCCAACAGCGACGGGTTCAGCCCCATGCCCACGTTCTGCGACCAGCCGAACAGATCCCCACTCGGCGCATGGGCCAGTAACTCCGGCGTCAGTGGCAACTGCCCCACCGGGCCGCGTTGCGTCGAAATGAGTTCGTAAACAGCGTCATCCAGAGTTTCGACAAGTGCGGTGAACGGTGTGGACATGAGGCTTCCAATAATCCTGTTGATATGACGAGCCGTGGGGTTTATCCCCACGGGTTGCGAACCCGTGGGGGTAAACCCCACGGCTCGTCAAGGCCGGAACTCAATTCGACCCGTGAGCGGTATAACATGCTATCCCGAACGGGGTCCGCGTTAATCCGTCACAGGTCCGGGAATTTGCCGGCGACGATGTCCTTTTCCCACTGCTCTTGGAGGGGCCAGCGGACGGCGCAGGTGCCAAAGTCGGCCATGTACTGGTACTGCGTGAGGCGGTCGATTGCGGGCTGAATGATCGCGGCCTCTTTGCGGAACGCGGGGCCGTGGCTGGGGAGCAAAAACTCGGCGTCGTCCGCCAGGATGCGCTTCAACGACGTGAGGTAATGCGGGATGCTAGAACCGTGGTGGGCGTCGATCACGCCGACGCAGGTGTCCTTGTAAATGTTGTCGCCGCTGAACAGCAAGTTGCCGAGCTTGAAGCTCAGTTGCCCCGGCGTGTGCCCCGGCGTGTGCCAGACTTGCAACTTCAGTTTGCCCACGGAAATCACGTCGCCTTCGTTCAACAACACGTCGATTTTGCACGGCGGCATCGGGATGCTAAAGCCTTGTGCCGAGATGACGGCGTAGGTTTCGATCAACTCGCCGACTTCCAGTAGCCGCGCCGCGTTGGCGTGCGCCGCCGTCTTGGTCTTCAACCGCTCGCGGACTTGGTTGAGGGCCTGCACGTGGTCCGCGTCGGCGTGCGTGGCAATCACCATCTTGCACTTCGAGAGCGGGAAATCGAGTTGCCGAACCAAGTCGATGACTTCGTCCACCGTCTCTTCTTGCCCAATGTCTAACAGTACAAACTCCGTGCCGCCGTCGATCAGGTACAGGTTCACCCCCAACGGTCGGCCCGCTTGCAGATTCAGTTCAATGACGTTGGGAAACAGATACTTCCGCTGATTCTTCATGCAACAAGCCCCCACTTGGAACCGTCATCTTAG
The DNA here is from genome assembly GCA_043785105.1 of Fimbriiglobus sp. Taxonomy (GTDB): domain Bacteria; phylum Planctomycetota; class Planctomycetia; order Gemmatales; family Gemmataceae; genus Fimbriiglobus. The sequence goes on along the minus strand of JAYVXO010000036.1, from coordinate 18,667 downwards.
CTTGTCGTGCCAGTTTGAGAAAGGAGACAACCGCAAGGGTGCTTTTTTCACGCTCCGAATGCGCAAATCCGAAATCGGTATTTGTCCCGCCCTTCACACGTCCTTCCCGGAATCCACACACTTGGGTATTACAACAGCAACGCCGTAAACGAACGGCGGATCATGACCGAACGGAGCGCCGTCCTGTGTCCCGACTGTATTCGGACATTTTCACCAATCGTGCGTCATCCGGGATGGCGTCGGCAGACTTGTCGGCTTCGTTGCCCAAGTTCGACATGCAGACGGTCAACTTCTGGTACCCCGGCAAGCAAGCCCTCTTCGACGTGACCCTCACGATTCCCGAACGGGCCGTCGTGGCGTTCATCGGCCCGAGTGGGTGCGGCAAATCGACGTTGCTGCGGTTGCTCAACCGGATGAACGACTTGATTGATGGCACCCGGCACACGGGGCACATCACCCTCGACGGTAAGGACATTTACTCGCCCGAAGTGGACCTCGTCGAACTTCGGCGGCGGGTCGGGATGGTGTTTCAAAAGTCGAACCCGTTCCCGAAGTCGATCTACGACAACGTGGCGTTCGGGCCGCGTGTCGCCGGGCAAAAGGAATTGGCCCGCATCGACTACTTGGTCGAACGGTGTTTGAAACAGGCAGCGCTCTGGAACGAAGTCAAAGATCGCCTTCAGACGTCCGCGCTCGCCCTGTCCGGTGGCCAACAACAGCGACTTTGCATTGCCCGCGCCTTGGCAACCGACCCCGAAGTGCTGCTGATGGACGAACCCGCCAGCGCGCTCGACCCGAAATCCACGAACGCGATCGAAGACTTGATCTTCGAGTTGAAACGGGATTACACGATCGTGATCGTCACCCACAACATGCAACAAGCGGCCCGCGTCTCCGACGTGACCGCGTTCTTCTTTGAAGGCAAGATCGTCGAATCCGGGGCAACCAACCAGATGTTCACCCGGCCCCATCAGAAGCAAACCGAGGACTACATCACGGGGCGGTTCGGCTGAGTGCGACAGTGGAGAGTGGTGAGTGGTGAGTGGTGAGTGGAGAGTGTAAGAAGTGGCTTCGCCACAAAAACCTTGTGTTGGCACTCAATCTTCTGACTCTCCACTCTCACACCCTCTACTCTCATACAGAGAATAACATGGCCAAGCATTTAACACGTGAGCTAGAGACATTGCAGCGGCAGATTCTTGCGATGGCGACGCGGGTGGAGGAGTCGTTGTACCTCGCCACGCAAGCCCTGCAAAACCGCAACGCCAAGATGGCGCAGGACGTGATCGATAGCGACGCCAAGATTGATGAACTGGAAAACCAAATTCAGGAAGAGTGCCTGAAGATTCTCGCGCTGTATCAACCTGTGGCAGCCGACTTGCGGCGGATTGCGGCGGTGTTCAGTATTACCACGGACCTCGAACGCATCGGCGATTTGGCCGTGGACATTGCGGAACGCTCCCTGGTGTTAGTCGCCGACGCCAAGCCCGCCACGCCGAACAAAATTCACTTGCTCACGGACGTGGTGGCCTCAATGGTCCGCCAGGCGTTGGATGCGTTTGTGAACCTCGATAGCCGCCAAGCCGCGCGGGTGATTCGCCTTGATGACGAAGCGGATCGGTTGCACGCCGAGGTGATTCAAGAATTGATCGACGTGATGAAATCGGACCAATCACTCGTTGATGCGGCGCTCTCGCTGTTCAGTGTCGCGCGCCATTTGGAACGCATCGGCGACCACGCCACGAACATCGCGGAAGACGTGGTGTATCTCGTGGAGGGTGAAATCGTCCGCCACCGCCCCGAAGCGATTCACCGTGACGGCGGGTAATAAGCAGAGTCCTCACGCAACCAACACCCGGAGATCATTCGATGACTCAGCCGCGGATTTTGATCGTCGAAGACGAACGGGGACTTGTGCAGTCTCTGAGTTGGTACTTCAACCGCGAAGGCTATGAAACGATCGTGGCGAGCGACGGTAACGAAGGCTTGCGGAAAGCCCAGACCCTGTTACCCGACACAGTGCTACTCGACATTATGCTGCCAGGACTCGATGGCCTTTCGATCTGCCGGGAACTCCGGGCGGGGGACCGCACCCGACATATTCCGATCATCATGATTACCGCGAAGTCGGAAGAAACGGACCAACTCGTCGGTTACAACATGGGCGCGGATGATTACGTCACGAAGCCGTTCAGCAACAAGATTCTGCTGCAAAAAGTGAAGGCTCTTTTGCGGCGTGTTGATGGGCAAACCGAAATCGGCGACGTGGTTGAACACCTCGGCGTCAAGATCGACCGGGTCCGACACCGGGTGACCTACGAGACGCAAGAATTGAGTCTCACCCCGACGGAATTCAAGCTGCTGGAGTGTATGCTCCGCCAACCCGGTCGGGCGTTCAATCGTCACCAACTGATGAACGCTGCCATCGGCGAAGGGCAAATCGTGCTGGAACGCACGATCGACGTCCACATCAAAACCCTCCGCAAAAAGCTCACCGATGTTGGCGGTTCCCCCGAGTTAATCGAAACCGTCCGCGGCGTCGGCTACCGCTTCCAGGAAACGCTGGCGGGGTAAGGTGAGCCAAGTCATTTTGACCCCTGAAGATTTTTCAGGTATAAAGTTAGTGTAATCAACTGGAGTGTTTCGATCACATACCCGAACAGGGGTTGAGGCGGACGTGAAGGTTGCCAAGTCGAAGCAATATCTTGGGAACGGGTTTTACACCGTTGCGGAAGCGGCACTGTACTGCCGTGTTTCCACCGTGATGATGACCCGTTGGCTGTTCGGAAGTGCAGCCGGACAACCTGTGATTGACCCCCAGTTTGGCGCCCAAGATCGTGCCGTCAGTTTTTTGGACCTCGTTCAGACTTTGGCGATCCGCGAAATCCGAATCCAACGTAGGGTGCCACTCTCGAAGTTCCGTCAAGCAATCAAACTGGCCAAAGAGAAGTTCGGCCTCGACTACCCGTTTGCACGACGCCACTGCACCTATTTATTCGGGGACGAATTGGTGATTCGGCCCGCATCAAATCGTGACGAATTCGTCGAAGCGTCGGGCCATCATCCGGGGCAGTTGTTGTTTCCCTTTGTTGAAATGTACCTCGATCATCTCGACTTCAGTCCAGACGGTGTCGCAAGCAAATATCGCATCTTCACGAGCAACCAACGGGAACCGATCGCTGTCACAATGGACCCCCACACGCGATTCGGCGAACCATTGTTGCCGAGCGGCTACACGGCCATGACCATCTGGGATGCGATTCGCGTCGAAGGGGGCATCGAACCGGCCGCAAGAGCCTACGGCATCCCGAAAGAGGAGGTCAGCGCGGCGTATCAGTTCGTCGTCGATCACCTCGGCAAAACGTCCGCGTGAATGATGCCAACCGATTCCTGTTCGCTGAGTGCATCGGGTTTCGTCGAGACCTGCGACTCCTCCGGAGTCGAAGAAAATGGGGGGACAGTTTCCTGGGGTGCGCGAAGCGCGACCCCAGGCTAATGGCTGCAATCCCTTCGGGATAAAAGCAACCCGAGGCATCCCGGTAGGGATGCTAGCGATTAGCCTGGGGTTGAGCGCAGCAACACCCCAGGTTAGCGTCGTCATAGTTTCTTCGACTCCGGAGGAGTCGCAGCGTGGTGGGCGAAACCTACGCCTTGATGATGTCCTTCACGGACATGCCGCTTGGGATCATCGGTAGCACGTGTTCCTGGTGGGGCACGTAGACGTTGAGCAGGTACGGGCCGTCGTGTTCGATCATTTCGATGAGGGCCAATTCCAGATCGCCTTTATCGACGATGGACTTGCCCTTCACGCCGAAGCCTTTGGCGATGGTCACGAAGTCGGGGTAGGGCAGTTCCTTTTCACCGGCGCCGAGGTACGTGTGGCCGCGATTGCTGCCGAAGAAGCGGTCCTCCCACTGCACCACCATGCCGAGGTGTTGGTTGTTGAGGAGCATCACCTTCGCGTTGATTTTTTCGGTGTAGCAACACGCCAGTTCCTGCACGTTCATCAAGAAGCTGCCGTCGCCGTCGATGTCGATCACGAGGCACTCGGGGTGCGCCACTTTCGCCCCCATCGCGGCGGGGAGGCCGAAGCCCATCGTCCCCAGGCCGCCGCTGGTCACCCAGGTGCGCGGTTGGTTGAACGGGAAGTATTGCGCCGACCACATTTGATGTTGGCCGACGCCAGTGGTGATGATCGTCTTGTCCATCAGCCCGCGTTCCGCAATAATTTCGGCCAGTCGCTTGATGGCGGCTTGGGGCAGAATCGCGTCGTCGCGGTCGTTGAACTTCATCGGCTCCGCGTCACGCCATTCGTCGATCTGGCGTAACCAATCGGTGTACCGCCCGCCGCCGACGAGGTCCGCGTTTTCATCCAACTTCAACATCTCGACGAGGTCGGTCAGCACTTGCTTGAGGTCACCATGAACCGGCACGTGGGCGAACTTGTTCTTGTGAATCTCGGACTTGTCCACGTCGACGTGAACGATGCGGCCGTGCTTGGCAAACTCGGACAGCTTCCCGGTCACGCGGTCGTCGAACCGTACCCCGAACGCCAATAGGGTATCGGCTTCGTTGATGGCGTAGTTGCTGTAAACGGTGCCGTGCATCCCGAGCATTTGCAAGCAGAGGTAGTGGTCCGCCGGGAAGTTGCCGAGGCCGTGCAACGTCAGCGCCACGGGGATGCCAGCGAGTTCGGCGAACTCCTTCAACTGCTCCGCCGCGCCGCTGTGGGTTACGCCGCCGCCCGCGTAAATCACCGGGCGTTTACCGGCGCGGATCGTGTCAATGATCGGCTGCAATTCTTTGCGGGATGCCTTGCGCTGGGCCTTGTAGCCGGGCAGGTTCATCTCCACGTCCCAGTTCGGTACGACCATTTTGTTCTGAATGTCCTTCGGCACGTCGATGATGATCGGCCCCGGTCGGCCCGTCGTGGCGATGTGGAAGGCTTCCTTGATAATGCGCGGGATGTCTTCGGTCCTGGTCACGAGGTAGTGGTGCTTGGTGATGGCGCGGCACACTTCGATGATCGGGGTTTCCTGAAACGCATCGGTGCCAATGACCGCCATCGAAACTTGCCCCGTGATGGCGATCATCGGGATCGAATCCATCTTGGCGTCTGCGAGACAAGTGACGAAGTTCGTTGCCCCCGGCCCACTGGTGGACATGCACACGCTGACCTTGCCCGTGGTCCGGGAGTAGCCTTGCGCCATAAACCCGCCGCCTTGTTCGTGGCGTGGAAGGATGGTGCGAATCTTGTCGGCGTGGCGAGTGAGGGCCTGGTGAATCGGCATACTGGCGCCGCCGGGATACGCGAAGACCGTATCGACGCCGCCGCGAATCAGCGCGAGGACGAGGATGTCCGCCCCGCTCATCGGTTCCGTCGAATTGCCAGCCAGCTTACTCGATTCACCCATGACAAAATCCCTTGCAAAGCAGCAAACAGCGAACGGCAACGCCGCCCGTGGGAAAGGAAACCCGACACGATTGACGTTCCAAAAGTATACCAACTTGACGGGGTCGCTGTCAGGGGACATTTCCGCGAAGTCGGCGTGAAGATTGTCGCACCGGGGCTAAAAGTGCCATAAGAATGACCTGGGCGGCCCTGGTTTATGATGTAAAATTCCGTCAACTTGAGCCTGCTTCCTCACTCTTTTTTGGGGTTCCGTCGTGAGTCTTCTCCCACTCGATGATCGTGATGGCGTGATCTGGTTGAACGGCAATCTCGTGCCGTGGCGGGAGGCGAAAATCCACGTCCTGTCGCACAGCCTGCACTACGGCAGTGCCGTGTTTGAAGGCGAGCGGGTGTACGGCGGCAAGGTGTTCAAGCTAACGGAACACTCCACGCGGTTGTTGGCGTCCGGCAACTTGCTGTCGATGAACATTCCGTACACCGTCGCGGAACTGGACGCGGCGACGAACTTGGTCGTCAGCGAAAATAAACTGGACTCCGGGTACGTCCGCCCGATCGCGTGGCGTGGCGCGGAGGTCATCGGCGTTTCCGCCCACGGGACGAAGGTCCACACGGCGATTGCGGCGTTCCCGTGGCCGGCGTATTACGGTGACAAAGCCATCAAGTTGAAAACGTCGAAGTGGATCCGCCCCAGCCCGCAATCGTCCCCGACCGCGAGCAAGGCCGCCGGGCTGTACATCATCTGCACGTTGGCCCGCGATGAAGCCGTCGCCGCCGGGTACAACGATGCGTTCATGCACGACTATCGCGGACAAATCGCCGAGGCCACCGGCGCGAACTTGTTTTTCGTAATGAACGGCGAACTGCACACCCCGACCGCCGATTGCTTCCTCAACGGTATCACCCGCCAAACCGTCATCGACCTCGCCCGCCAGCACGGCATCACGGTCGTCGAACGCGCCATGTGGCCCAACGAAACCGCCACCGCCACCGAAGTCTTCGTCACCGGCACCGCCGTCGAAGTCACCCCCGTCGGCATGATCGACGACCACGAGTACCCCATCGGCCCGATCACGAAACAACTGCAAGAGGCGTATGGGAAACTAGTGCGAGCGTAGTGGGTGTGAGAGTGGAGTGTGGAGTGTGGAGTGTGGAGTGTGGAGAGTCGTAGTTGTTGCGTGTTTTCGCAACCAGAGACAGAGCTTTCTTGGCTTTAGTGCCCTGAAGGGGCACTGGGATGTAGCCACGGGTGGAGCGCTTCGCGCAACCCGTGGGATATTCCGCACGACTCGACTGCCCTGAAGGGGTAGCGGAATCCTTCGCCCCTTCAGGGCGACTTCGGAGGGAGTCACAGTCCACGGGTTCCGCGAAGCGCTCCACCCGTGGCTACATCCCGTGACCCCTACCGGGGCCAGAAAACCAAGAACAAATCCCTTCGGTCACGCCACCCCGATCCATTTCGTCGCAATCCCCCGCAGGTCCGGCGCTGGTGTTTTCCCGTTCGAGAAGTAGTGTTGCTCGACGGTTTCGATGGCGCGGTCGAGGTCGGCGCGTTCGGCGGGGCTGACTTGGCCGTTGTCGCGGAGTTGTTGCAGTAAGCCGAGGACGTTGAAGGCGTTCAAGTCTTCGGGGCGCAAGCCTTGGGTGATGACTGGCTTTTTGCTGCGGCTCAGGATGGCGAACGTTCCCATGAGTAGCATCACCACGAACGCGGCGGCGCCGGCGACGATGGACCATATCCACAGCGTGGTCTTCTGGCCGTACTGTTTCTCCAGCGAAATGGATTGCTCCACGGTGGTCAGGTCGGCGTCGTTGTAGCGTTGGTAGAGGACTTCCTTGGTCGGGATTTGCACGTTGGCGAATTGGAACGACTTCGGCAACTCCGAGAGGCCGTCTTTGCCCTTCAGCGTCAGGTTCCAAACCCGTTCGGAGACGATCGCGTTGGTGTCGAGGTCTTCTTCAAACTTCTTGACCGCAAGACCTTGTTCCTCGGTCTTCACGATGTCGAAATCCGTTGGCGTGATAGTGGCGAGTTGGTCCAAGTCCGGCACCAGACCGACGCCGACGGCTTTCACTTCCAGCAGCAAGATGCCCTTGTCCGCTTGGCGCTCGTCCAGGGTTTGCGTCACGGTCAAGTTCGTGACGGGGCGTTGTTCGCCTTTCACGTTGCGGCAGTCGATCGGCGTGACGGGTGAACTGACCGGCAACACCACGAAACCGGAGGTGTCGAGGAAGTCCAGGTCGAGCCGCAGTTCCGGGATTTTGTCCACTTGCGGGCCGCGCGGCTTCAGCAAGATGTACGCATACGGGGTGTACCGCCAGCCGAACTCCGGGAGCGCACGCGAGGTGACTTTCTCTTCCTGGAACGTGACCGAGATCACTTCAAACTGTTCCTTCAACGCCTCCTTCGCGGTCTGCTCGAAGCGGTCGCGGTAGTCGGCGGTGGGGCGGCCGTAGTTATACGAGTACGTCATGCTGTTCTGGTTTTGCAAGTAGCGCGAAAACCCGCCCGATTCGCGTTCGATGTCGCGGGTGTGGCGGATGTTGACGAACAGGCCGAACGGCTTGCCGTGCCCGACATCCGTGGAGCCATCGACGAGAGCATCCAGTTTGATTTCGTGGGCGAGGTCTTTGTAATAGTCGAACAGCTTCTTCGCTTCGATCGCTTGCTTGTGGTCGCCGACGATCTCGAACCCCGCCTTCAGGTAGCGGAACTTCACGTGCGGTTTCGCGCCGCTCATGCGGGTGAACAGGTCGTTGGCGAAGCGGTCGAAGTGCTTGGTCGCGGCCTCGCCGGGCAGAGCCTGCAACGCCTCGCGGATGAGGGCGGGTTGCTTCTGGTCGGTCTGCTTCTCTTCGGTAATCATGCCGAGGTCCACGGCCCCCAGGCTAGCGGCGAACCACTGGTCGAACAGCGCGTTCGACTGCTCGTCCACGGGGATCGCCTTCACGACCTTGCCGTACTCGGCGGCGGCCTGCTTGTAGAGGGCGAACGCTTCGTTGCGGCGCTTGGTGAAGTCCGTGGACTTGGCCAACTCCTGGCGGTAGTTCACCTCGTCGTGAATCAACGACGCCTCCGCCGCGAGCAACGCCCAGTGGTTCGGGAACTTCTTCAGGCCGTCTTTCACCACGGTGCGGGCCACGTCGTAGCCACGAACCACTTCGCTTTCGAGGTCTTTTTTCTTGCGGTTGGTCTTCTTCTTCTGTTGCTCGCCGGAGTCGCGCCACAGCCCGGCCAAGTTCCCGCGCATCTGTTGGGCCAACCCCGCCAAGGTGCGTGGCTGTAGTTTTTCGATCGGGCCGAAGACTTTTTCAATCGCCTCGGTCTTGTAAACCTCCGCCGAACTGTGGCAGGTGGTGAACGCCTTCACGAGGATTTCGTCGTCGATCGGCTTGATCGGCAGTTGGCGAATCTCGTCGATCCACACGGCCAGTTCCGCGAGGTTGCGTTCCTGCTTGGACCGCGTCAGCGGGATGCCCTCGGCCCGTTGCTCGTAGGAGAAGAAGAACCAGGAGTAGCGGTTCTCGTTCCGCGCCGCGTTCGGGTCGTGGTTGCGAATCCAGACGCGGAGGAACTCCTTCACCAGTTCTTTCGCCTCGTCCTTCTGCGCCTTCGCCAGTTCCTTGATGAGCGGAAACGCCTTGTCCTCCTCGTTCATTTTCAGGTGCAACCGGGCGAGAAGTTCGGCCAGCCGGGGGCGGATCGAATCATCAACCGCCTTCACCCACTCGTCGTTCGGCCTGGCGCGTAGCACGTCCCCGACGCTGACGGGGCGTGGCATGTTGCCGTTCTGCATCATCATCATGCGCATGGCGCCGCCGTCGTCGTCGTCTTCGTTGGTGTTGCCGTAAAAGATGTTGCCGTACATGTCGCGGCGCATTCTGCCGCCGGAACTCGTGCTGCGATCGTATTGACGGCTGAACTCCGCTTCCTTCAACCACGCCACGGCGAGTAGGGTGAGCGTCGGCTTCCACTGCTTCGCACGCTCCGGGGCGGCCTTCAACAGGGCTTCCACGGCGGTCTTCATCAGCTTAATCGCGTTGAGACGTTCGTCGGTTTGGAACGGCTTCATCGAAATGCCCTGGGAAACCAGCGTCCCCACCGTGGCGATGATGTCCATGCCGCGTTCGGGTTTCTTCGTGAAGCTTTCGTCCAGCCAGTTCTGCCCGAGCGTGTCCTTCACCTTCGGGGCCAGTTCCACGGCCCGCAGCAACGCTTCTTCTTGTTGCTCGCGGGTACCATCAGGTACGGCCAGCACCGATTGCACGGCGTTCCAAGCTTTTTCGAGGTTGCCCGCTTTCTGCTCCTTCAAGTGCAGTGCCATGAAGTGCCGCGACAACAAGTTCAACGCTTCGTAATCTTTGTCCGTTGTGGCCTTCTCCGGCGTCGGCAGGAAGTCCCCGGCGTAGGCTGGGTAGCCGGATTGCGTCAGTAGCTTCGCCACTTGGCGAACATCAAAAACCGCTTGTCCCTTTGGCTTCGCCGTCTCGGTCTTGAAGCGATCGACGACCACCTCAATCAACGTGCCGCCGGTGACGGCCTCCCGCACGAAGTTGCTCAGCGTGGCGAGGGTCGTTTTCTCGACCCCCTTGGGCGCGACGGCGGCCACCATCGCGGAGCCGACAACGCTTCCGCGCACATCGTACAGGCCGGCGTTCGGCTGACTCGGCGCGGCGGCGGCGATACCGAACAGGTCGTCCATCGTGAACAGATTCTTCTCCGCAAACTGTTGGGCGCCTTGCATCATCATCATGCGTTGTTGCATCATCTCGTCGTTAGGGGCGGCAGCGCCGCGATTCATGCCGGGGCTTTGTTGCAGCGATTGCAACATCTGCCGATAGCCGACGATTGCTTCCTCGTCCGGCAACGACGCGAGGTAGGTTTTCACAGTGGCCCAATCCCCGACCGCCACGGACTTCCGGAACGCGGCCAGTTCCTTTTCGAGTGCCAGTTCCTTGGCGTCTTTCGGGACGAGTTTGCCTTCCTCTAGCTTCGGCTCCGGTGCCCATGATTTCAGAATCGCCGACGGCCGTCGGTCGAACGTGAGTGCCTTCAGCTTCGCCAACCGTGGCCCTTCTTTGGGCGCCTCGACGGCCTTCGGCGCGGCTTCAGCAGGTGCCTTGACTCCTGGCGCTGATGGCGTGCCTGCTTGCAGAGCCTGCACAGTAGCGCTTTTCGCAACACCAATCAGCGGAATTGCCGCCGGTGGCGCGGGAAGTGGCACTTGGGCAAGAACCACGATCACCGTGCCGAAGAACAGTGACAGAGCCAGGAAGAGCTTCCGCATCGGTCGAACCTCGTCGAGTGAATGTCGTGAACATTGACATGCCAAGCTTGGATTTGTTTTTGTAGGTCGTGGTCGAGTTTCGAGGCCCGACATTGCGACTCCGTCGGGCCTCGAAGCTCGACCCGACCTACGAATCACTTCTTCTCGGAAATCTTCGGCTTTTCGAGCGGCGGGAGGGGTTGCGGTGCGGGAACAGGTTGGGCAGCACGCACGCCGGGAATGCCACCTCCCAGCCCGCCGCCAAACCCCGTTCCACCACCAGTTCCTACTTCGAGAACTTTCAAATTGCCCGGATTCAGGTAGTAGTTGATGCCGTCAGTGACGTACCCCGCTGGTATTGCAATTGAGGGGGTTGGCGGCTCACCGAAGAGTTCGCGGTTGACTTTCTTTTGCAGCTTTTCGGCGTTGGCAGGACTGGTGATGTAGAAGACGTTGTTCATGACGACGGGTTTGAGTTCACACATATCGGCTAAAAGTTCTAGCACCGTGTAAAGCCGAACGTCATCGAAGGTGCCAGAGACGGTCAAATCAGTCAGTTCATCGCCGAGACAACGTTTATCCAAGATGATGTTCGCGCCAGTCAATCGCCGGATTTCTTTGATCGCATCGGGGAGCGGTTTCTTGTCAATGGCGATGGAAACAGGTTCGCCCATCATTTGTTCAATGAATATTTTCCAACGAGCATTGGCATTTTCCGTATTTCCAACGTGATTCGGGATACCAAGTGGTTGATAGGCCGGGCCAATCACGATTTGGTTCCCGCGAATGCGATAACTGCAATTTCCGGGGAAGATGGTCACCAAATCAGCCAGGAATTCACCGAGTGTTCCGTAGGTCGAGATATTGTGTGGCACTTTCAGTTCACCCAACCTCATATCGTCAGGTAGGGCACTACTTTCTGAACTCGGATCGTGGAGTCGCTTGAACGCCGCGAGATCGAACCGGAAAGTGACGTCAAATTCTTGAGACAACTGGGCAAACACCGAATCAACACTGAGGTTTACCACACTCTTGATCGAAATCCGCTTGCCCAGCGCGTTCCGTACATTGGATTCATCTACCACCGGCGGTGTCTTCAATTTGTTCAGCTTCGGTGCGTCCAGTTTTTCCGCAACCTTTGGCTTCGGTTCCGCCTTGACACTGGGCTTCGCTTGGTCCTCGGCGGTGGCGTGGTAGTAGCCCATGCCAGCGGTGCCGAGTAGGCCGGCGGCGATGAGGGTGGTGGCCGCGAGTTTGGTCAGGTTCGACATGGTCGTTTGCACTCCGTGGGCGATGAGCAAGGCGGGCGAAAGCTCCGCGTGGCCCGTCGTGAATTTGAGGACAGATGCGGTGGTCTTCAGGAACAAATCTGTGGCGAGAACTCCGGCGTTGGCACATTCGGGAAGGAGTTGATCCAACCCGACTAGGGTACCCAGCGCAACGCCGCGTTTGAGTAGCCGGTCTTTCAACTTCTGCTTCGCCGTGGCCAAGCGGGAATCGACGGTCCCGCGTGGGCACCCGAGAATCTCGGCGGCCTCCGTGTTGGTCCGGCCTTCGAGGCTGCACAGCACCAACACGCTGCGGAACTTGTCCGGCATCGCTGCCAACTCTTCCGCGACGATGGCTTTCAATTCCTGTTGGGCGACCGTTTCGGACGGTTCACAGGTCGTGCCCGGCGGATCGTCAGCAAGCGTTTCGGTATCCCGTTTCGCGTTCCGGCGGCGCGCTTTTAACGACACCAGTTGGGCAACCCGGTACAACCACCCGGCCAATGATTCCCGGTTGCGAATCCGCTCCGCGTCCCGCGCCAGCACCAGAAACGTGGCTTGAAACGCATCTTCTGCATCAACGGCATTACCAAGCCGCGACCGACAAACACCTAACACCGCCGCGCCGTGTCGTTGCAAAATCGCCACGAACGCCGCTTCATCCCGGTAGGTGGCGAAGCGGTCCAACAGGTCCGCGTCACTGCCAGTCGGCGGAGGAGCCAACCGGCGTGCAAACGCCACCATCAATCGGGTCGAACCAGTGGCCATCGCGGACTCCGTCGCACATCGGGTCTAGGAGATAGTTCCCGGAGCGTTCAGGTTACTTCGATTTGTTTTGGATTTGTTGCCAGAAGTGTGAAAAAAGCAAAGCCAAAGCCCAGGGATGATCATCCCTGGGCTTTCCGGGGTTTATTTCTTCTTTTCGAGTTTCACAGAGTGGATGTACATGTTGAGGTCGTACTCGTTTTCCTTGTACGTGTCGTTCAGGAACGCGATTTCGAGCTTCGGGTCGCCCTTTTTGAGCTTGGCCTTGAAGGTGTATTCCTTCATCTCGGTCGCCTTCAACTCGAACGACTTCTCGACTTCAAGTTCGCCGACTTTGAGGCTCATTTTGGCCTTCTCGCCTTTGGCTTCATCGCACGACGCTTCGATGGTGATCGTGTACTCGCCGTCTTCGGGGATCTTCGCGGCTTGCGTGGCTTTGCCGTTGGTGTAGAAGAAGATTTTGCCGTCCCCTTCGTTGAACCCGACCGCCTCGGACGCGCCTTCAAATTTGAAGTCCTTCAACTCCAACTTGATCGCGTCCGCCGCAAAGGCAACGCCGACCGCCAAACAGGCCACAATAGCCGTCGCAACAAACTTCCGCATGGAGAGACTCCTTGAGAGCGAAACCGACGTGATGTGAAACAACCCGACACTAACGACAGGGGCAAGGAACATGATAGGAACTGAGGGTGAAGCGGGGCAAGGGACTTTCTACCCGCCAATGCTGTGCATGGTACGGTCGGGCTTGATGAACTCGGCGGTGTTGAAGTCGTGGCCAGCCCACTTGCCCGCGACATTGGCGCGGATGATTCGGGCGAGGTCGGTTTCGTCGGGGTGGCGACTCCGCAGGATTGCTTTCACATCGACTTCATTCCGGGCGAACAGGCAGTTGCGGAGTTTGCCGTCGGCGGTCAGGCGGATGCGGTTACAGCTTGCACAGAACGGGCGGGACACGGAGGCAATCATGCCCACCCGCCCGCGACCGTCGGCGTAGTCGTAGTCGAGTGCCGGCGCCTTCGGGTCGTGGTTCGCGGCCACTTGGAGTTGGGCGACTTCACGGTTGAGCAGATCAAGCAATTCCTGCGCGAAGAACACTTTGTCCCGCTCCCACGTCTCGGCACCGATCGGCATGTATTCGATGAAGCGCAATTCGTAGCCGTTCTCACGACAAAACTTCGCCAGGGGAACCGCGTCGTGTTCGATGAACCCGCGAATGGCGACTGCGTTCACTTTGATCGGCGTAAACCCGACGGCACGGGCTGTGGATAACCCGTCAATAACTTGATCGACACCGTCACGCCGCGTCAGTTCCTGGAAGCGGGTTGGGTCGAGCGTATCGAGCGACACGTTCAACCGCCGCAACCCGGCGTCGTAGAGTTCGGCGGCTTGTCGGGCCAGCAAAATGCCATTCGTGGTCAGCCCAACATCGACGATTCCCGGAACCGCCACGATCATCCGCACCAGCTTTGCCAAGTCCCTACGCATGAGCGGTTCGCCACCCGTCAGGCGGATTTTGTCCACGCCCAGGGTTGCTGCAACCCGGACGAAGTGGGTGATCTCCTCGAACGTCAACAACTCGTGCTTGTCCTGAAACGTCACGTCCTCGGGCATACAGTACGTGCAGCGTAAATTGCAGCGGTCGGTGACAGAGATGCGCAGGTTGTTGTGGACGCGACCGAAGCCGTCGGTGAGTCGGCCCGAACTCGGCACGGGTGCCAAGTTCGATGCGAAGTCCGTGATTTGCGGCAGTGTTCGTCGCAGACTCATGATGGCCTGCCAGTCGGATGCACCCACTCGGATTCGCCGGTTGGGGTATAATCCTTCTTCCAAATGGGAACGAGTTCTTTGAGGGTGTCAATGGCGTAGCGGCACGCTTCAAACGCCTCGACGCGGTGCGGGCAACTCACCGCCACGGCCACACTCACTTCGCCAACACCTAACCGACCCAGGCGATGAACCAGCGCAATTTCGCCAACCGGCCACCGGCTACGCACCTCCGCTTCAATCTCTATCAGCTTCTTTTCCGCCATCGGTGCGTAGGCGTCGTAGTCGAGGAACACGGTGACTTCGTCCCCGGTCAAATCGCGCACGGTGCCAAGGAACAGCACCACCGCACCACAGTGCGACGCGCGGACACGCTCGGTCAAAACCGCGTAATCAATTGGCTCGTGGGTGAGTTGAATCATACTCGCAGTGTATCAGCCCCCGCTCACGGGCGGAATGACCGCGACTTCATCCGTAGGCATCAACACCTGCGAATCGTCCGCAAAATCTTGATTCACCGCAACCCGGCAACGGTCGAGCAACCCCGCCAAGTTTGGATGATTCCCAATCAATGCGAGACGTAAATCCGTCACCGTGGCATGGGTCGGAAGTTCCACGACAACATGCGACGCGGCAACGATGTCCCGTAACTTGGCAAAGAGTTGCACTGTCAGCGTCATGTCACTTGGTCCATTATCACCACGAATAACACGAATCGAACGAATAAAACTATCAATCATTCCTGCCAACTGATGGGAGTAAATATCCGAAATAGACAAGCCTGATTTTATTCGTCCGATTCGTCTGATTCGTGGTGAATGCTTTTGCGTTAATCCGTAGTCCGTTTGCCGAGGCGTTTGCCTAACTTTCGGCGAAGCTCGGGCATCAGGCCGTAGGCGAGTGCGAGGTACTGCACCGGGTGCAGCGTGCGCTTGCCGCTGCCGTCTTGCATTTGCATTCGGCACGTCGCGCATTCGGTGGAGCCGTACATAATTTGCGTGCGGCGAAGTTCGGCGAGCATTGGTTCCCCGGCGATCAAGGACGGCCCGTAGTTCGCCACGTTCAAGCCATACGTGCCCGCCATGCCGGAACAATTTTTGTCGATCGTTTCTACTTGCAACGCGGGGATCAACGCCAGCAACTTCGGCCCGGCGATGGGTCCGTGCAACGCTTTCACGTGGCAGGGTACATGGTGCCCCAACGTGAGTGGGAGTGGGTCAAAGTCGGTGCGGAGTCGTTTCGCTTCATGCAATTCCCACAGAAACGTCGTGAGTTCCGTCGTGCTTTCGGCAACCAGTTTCGCATCCGGAGTATCGAGTAAATCGAGGTAATCTTGCGTGAGCGCAACGGCGGCGGTCGGTTCGCTACACACGATGCGGTAGCCTTCGCGGGCCAACGGAGCGAGGGTGCGGATGTTGTAGGCGGCCACTTCGCGGGCAGTTTCGATGTCACCCTGCGCAAGTGGTGCCATACCACAACCCCGTTGCCGCCGCGGGACGTGAACGTCAATCCCGTTGTGCTGTAATACCGCAACGGTGGCGAGGCCGATCGACGTGTCGTTGTAGTTGGCAAAGGTATCGACGAAGTACGCGACTTTCGTGGCTGGATTCGGTGCGTTTGTGGGTCGTGCGCTGAGTCGTCGGACCCGCTGCAAGAACGTGCGGGAGGCGAACTTCGGCAGGGTTCGTTTGCGGGCAATGCCGAAGATTTTCTCGATCAACCAGCGTGCCGGCGTTAACCACAGCAGCAGATTCGTGGTGAAGGCAAACGAGCTAGCCAGTGCGGTGAAGCCTTCCATCCGCGCCAGCACCCAGTCATCACGGTCGAGGCCATTTTCGGCGTGGTAAGCGGCTTTGGCTTCGAGCATCAACTTCGGAATATCGACGTGGCCACGACACTCGGTGCGACACATTTTGCAATTCACACACAGTTCCGCAACCGCCTTGACGCTCTCCGATGAGAGTTTCAATTTGTCGGTTGGTTCGCTCAGAATCGCGCGCATGAGGTTCGCCTTGGCACGCGGCGTGGCGGCCTCCGACCCGGTCGCGTGAAACACCGGACACATCCGCCCGACGGTCCGCGTTCGGCAATCGCCGCAACTGTTACAATTGGCCACTTCCACTTCAATCTGGGACTGCGTCCAAAGCAACAACGGCTGAAGCGGACTCGCTTTCTCCGGCTCCGCGCGGAAAGGCCAAGCGGCTCGGCTCGGGTCGGGGGCGATGAGTTTGCCGGGGTTCAGGATGTTCTTCGGGTCGTAGATGCGCTTCAATTCGGTGAAGATCGGCATCAGCGGTTCGTACTGTTTTTCCACCCACGGCGTGCGGGCGATCCCGGTGCCGTGTTGCGTGCTGATGGTTCCCCCCAGCGCGATCACGTGCGAATGAATCGCCTCCGCGAGAGACCAGAGTTTTTGCCGGTCCGTGGGGTCGGTTAAATCGACGAGCGGGCGGATTTGCACTTGCGCCGCAAGCACACGCACCAGGATTGACGCGGTCAGGTCGAAGCGGTGCAAGATGGCGCGAAGGTCACGCAAAAACCGCGACAGTTCTTCCGCCGGTACCGCCACATCTTCCACGCACGCCACCGGACGCGGGCCAGGACTCTTCGAGTACAACCCGCCCACCGCCGTGGTGTAAAATCGCTGAACCCGCGCTAAAATTAACGCTTCACACGTCGGTTCCACTAGCACGCCAAACGGATGGTCAAGTTGTAACCGTTGCACCGCCGCGTTGCCGGATGCGACGGCGTGGGATTCACTTTCCGCTTCGATCGTCACGATGAGTGCCGCCCCAATCGTGGGCGGAATGCTGCCAATTCCTTCGGCGACATTCAGGCTCCGAGACAACGCAATCAGCCGTTGATCGAGCAAATCGCAACCCACCACTTCGTTGACCGTTCGCAACACCAGTCCCGCTTTGGTGGCCGCTTCCACGGTGGCGAAGCCGAGTACGAATTGACACGTCCCAGCCGCAAGCGGAATGGTTCGCAACGTCGCTTCGGTGGTGAATGCGAGTGTGCCTTCGGAGCCGACGAGCAGCGTGGCGATGTCCAAACCCTTAGGGGTCAGCACATCGTGCAAGATGTACCCACACCGATTGAAAGCGGTCTGTGGTCGCGTCAGTTGAATTAGTTCCCGATGCTCCGCGAGCAGCGCGGCGGTCTGGGCACGCAGTTCGATCAACCGTTGCCCGCGTTCAATGGTGAGCGGTTCGCCGTTCCGTGTGGGAACGAACCCCGGCGATGTCACGGTTGCCGCTTCGCCGTTGTCCCAAATCGCTTGCAACGCCAGGACATAGTCCCGCGTGTAGCCGTGCCGAAACACGTTCCCCCCGGAAGCGTTGGTGCCAATCATCCCACCGATGGTGCAAGTCGCGGAACTGGTCGGGTTCGGCGCGAACCGGCGACCGTGCGGAGCCAGTACCGCGTTCAACTCCGTGTGCGTCACACCGGCTTGCACGCGCACCCAGTCCGTGCCGATTTCCAACACCTTGCGGAAATGCACGCTCAGATCCACAACGACGCCCGACCCCAACGACTCGCCCGCCAAGCCGGTCCCCGCACCGCGTGCGATGAGCGGCAGTTGGTGTTCGGAGGCGTACTTCACAAGGGTTTGTAAATCGCCGTCATTCAGTGGCACCGCCACGGCGTGAGGCAACAAGTAAAACGGGCTAGCGTCCGATGCGTAGACCACCCGCGACGGCACATCAACGGACATCGAGCCGCGAAACACGCCGCGAAGGTCGTCATGAATTTGTTGGTGGGAGAGCATGAACCCGTCGATTCGAGACTATGGATGGTGTCCGTGATTTCGGCATTCCCGGCGAACCGGCGACGTGAGTCGCCTGGGTGAAAACCTCTCTGCCGCCTGTGGCAGTCCACCCGGCAGCTGACGCAGCCGGTTCGCCGGGAATTAGCGGCCAAACACTAGCGACATCAGTTCGCCGCGTGTCATTGGGTTGGTTTTGAACAGCCACGCATGGCACTGGTAATGGTCTTGGCGCCGGGCTTGCGGACCCCGCGAATGCTCATGCAACTGTGGCTCGCTTCCAGGATCACGCCCACGCCGCGTGGGTGAATTTCGCGCATTATCAGGTCCGCGAGGTCTTCCGTCATCCGCTCCTGCACTTGCGGCTTGCGGGCCAGCGCCTCGACGACCCGCGCCAGCTTCGACAGCCCGACCACGCGGCCAT
>JAYVXO010000035.1:0-53658 GCA_043785105.1 Fimbriiglobus sp. | reverse complement strand
TGCATCCGTGCGCTCCGGTCTGAGTTTGCCAGCCTTACCCCAGCCGTTTACCAAGCCGCCCAGATTCCAACAACATCAATCAACACGGCCTAGCGTTCTGAACGAATCAATACCCGATGTACTTGGCGTAGAGTGTGCGTGCGCGTTCGGTGTCGTCGGTGCCCTTGATGATCGCACGGCCGTCGGGGAAGACGGTGAATTCGTAGAGGTCTTCGCCCTCGGTGATGTTGAACTTCAGCAAGAACTTGTTCGCGGTGACGGGTCCGGTGGCTTGCAGTTGTTTCGTGAGTTCGCCGAAGTCCAACTTACTGCTGCGGCGCTGCGAAACTTGCACGGCGTTGCGACCGCACAGGCTGGTGGTCTGGGTGCCGTGTTCGCCGTCGAGCCACTCGAATTTACGCAAGGCACAACAGGGACATTTGCCTTTGCGGCCCTTCAGCGGCGCGACTTTCACCCGCCTCGTCGTGTTCTCCCAGATGTTCATCATGAACAATTCGCGGTTAATCGTGTCGGCCTTCCCGGCGAGGATTTTGAGTGCTTCCGTTGCTTGGTAACTGGCCACGATACTGACGATCGGCCCTAGCACCCCCGCCGTTTCGCAGGTGCCGACTTCCCCCGGTCCGGGCGACTGCTCGAAGACGCACCGCAAACAGGGCGTTTCGCCGGGGATGATCGTCATCGTCATCCCCTCGGTGCCCACAGCCCCACCGTACACCCACGGCTTGTTCAACTTCACGGATGTATCATTAATCAGATACCGCACTTCAAAGTTATCCGTGCCATCTAATATGATGTCAGCATCGCGGCAGAGGTCTTCAATGTTAGTGCGGTCGATGTCCGCGACGACAGATTCAATTGTCACGGTCGAGTTGATCTGCCGTAATTTGACGGCAGCAGCTTCGGACTTGGGCAGATTGTTGGTCACGTCGGATTCATCAAATAATACTTGGCGTTGTAGGTTGCTCGGCTCCACGAAGTCACGGTCGATGATCCGCACATGGCCCACACCGGCGCGGACTAGCGTGTTCGCCAACACCGTGCCCAGCGCGCCGACGCCGCAGAGCGTGACGCGCGACCGCATGATCCGCTCCTGCCCGGCTTTGCCGATTCCGGGGACGCGCATTTGCCGGGAGTATCGTTCGAGCGGAGACGGTGTGGTCATGACAGGGTTCCGAGGGCGGAGTTCCGAGGGGCTATTCCACACCGTTATCGGTGAGGAAATCTTGCAGAAAGCGGATCTGTTGCTTGGGCCATTTTTCGTGCTTGGCAAAGCCGATCAGCGTCTGAAGGTCTTCTTTCACACGTCGAACATCAGCCGCCTGAAGTCGTTGCAAATAGGTCGCAAGGTACTGCATCGCCTCTTCAGCCGCGTTGCCGTTGAGGATTTTTTCCTCGGAGCCTTCGAGGAACACATACGCATGAAGCACGCCGAGCAACAGCGGGTTCACGCCGAGTTCGTCCGGGATCAGCGGGAACACCGCCGCGCCTTCCGGCGAGTCGATTTCTTCGGACCCGCCGTCATCGTCAAGTGTCGGATCAGCCACCGGCCACCGCCGGGATCAGGGCCACAATTTCGGCGTCCTTCACGGGTGTATCGAGGTCATCCAGGTATCGAATATCTTCATCATTAACATAGATGTTGATGTAATGTCGCAACACGCCATTGTCGAACAACTTGGTTGCCAACGCAGGATGTAATTGCACCAAGTGGTCGAGCGCCGCCTTCACCGTGGCCCCTTCAACCAACACTTCCGCCTGCCCACCCGCTTGCTCCCGCATCGGCGTCGGGATTTGTATTTTGACTGACATAAGCGTTCCTGGTAACGACGGGATTGAACACATGATCCTCTCCTGTCTCCCCCCGTTTGCGGGGGGATTAAAGGGGGGTCGCTTCGACTACCTGCTGTTTGTGGGTGGCCGCCTCGACCCCACCCCGGCCCTCCCCGCACGCGGGGAGGGAGTTCAGAACCTACACCAACATCGGTTCCGCGCCCGCAAACACGGCGTTGAACTCGTCGATGTTGGGCCGAATGATCGCCGGCCGGTCCACCGCGTTGGCGACACAGTCTTGCGTTTTGAGGCCGTTGCCGGTGATGCACAGGACGATTTCTTCGTCCCGTGGGATGCGTCCGGAATCAATCATTTTCTTGGCCACGGCCAACGTGACGCCGCCTGCGGTTTCGGCAAACACGCCTTCGGTGCGGGCGAGTAGCAACATGCCTTCGACGATTTCGTCGTCGTTCACGTCGTCGCCCCACCCGCCGGTTTCGCGCATCAGCTTCGCGCTGAAGTACCCGTCCGCCGGGTCGCCGATGGCGAGGCTCTTGCAAATCGTGTTCGGCTTGCGGACCGGCTTGTGGCGTTCGCGGTTACTTTTCACCGCATCGGTAATCGGGTTGCAGCCACTCGCTTGAGCACCGTACATCTTGGTACGCGGGGCTTCGTTCACCAGTCCAACATGATGCAGTTCTTGGAATGACTTATAGATTTTGCCGATCAAGCTGCCGCCCGCCATCGGGCACACGATGTGTTGCGGGAATCGCCAACCGAGGTCTTCGGCGATCTCAAACCCCATCGTTTTGGAGCCTTCGGCGTAGAAGGGCCGCAGGTTGATATTGACGAAGCCCCAGTTGTATTTGAACGCAACTTGGGTACAGAGCCGGTTCACTTCATCATACGTCCCATGCACGCCGATCACTTTTGCGCCATACACGCTAGTATTGAGAATCTTGGCTTTCTCTAAATCCGACGGGACGAAGATGTACGCTTCTAACCCGGCTTGGGCGGCGTTAGCGGCGACGCTGTTGGCAAGGTTGCCGGTGCTGGCACACCCGACGGTGCGGAAGCCGAACTCTCGCGCTTTGGAAAGGGCCACGCTCACGACGCGGTCTTTGAACGAAAGCGTCGGGAAGTTCACCGCGTCGTTCTTGATCCACAGCTTTTCGACACCCAACGCATCTGCTAACCGATCGGCACGGATCAGCGGCGTGCCGCCGACTTGCGGGCCGACCGTTGGTTCGCCGTCGATGGGCAATAACTCGCGGTACCGCCACATGTTCCGGGGCCGCGATTCGATCTTGGCGCGGCTGATGTGCGGGCGGATCGCGGCGTAGTCGTAGGCCACTTCCAGCGGCCCGAAGTCGTCGGTGCAGAAGTTGATCGGGGATTTCGGGTACAGTTTGCCACAGACCTTACACTTCAGACCGATCGCAAAGTCGGAGACGGCCACAATGACACCCTTTTCGAGTAATTACGCGGGGCGTGAAAACGCCGGGCGCGATTGCATCAGGTTGGGTGAACATCAATCCAGGTATACTCAAGGTAGGCCGGGGCCGCGTGCGGTGCAAAACCACCGAAACTGCGGCTGGTGAGATAAGAGAACGGCAGGGTTTGCGCGTTAGTGCGATCGTCCTGCACGGTATCTTATCTGCCCCGACTAGCAATTCGGTGTGACCCGAACCGCAATCATCGAGTAGGAGTTAGCACCAGCACCTAGGAATTCACCGGGCGGTGAACGCTCAGGCCGGTTGCTGTGGCGTCGTCGGGCCTAAACCCTCAGCCACTCTGGATAAGATACTCACCAGTCAAACAAACCACCGTCGGCAGTACCGACAGGGTTTGAGAAGATGATAAGGGGCAAACCCCGCCACGGCAACAGCGCATCGGAAAAATCTTGCCGGACGGTGGCAATTCGGAGGGGGAAATTGATGCCGATCGGGTAACTTGCGAACGCTAGTCAAGGGCTAACGCTTGCGGAGTTTAGCTGGGATGTCGCAGCGCTCGACCCTAGAAACCTGTCACGCGGACGAATCACTGGCTGCAACCCCATCACCCGATCCGCTTAGCCTACCCCTTCGCCCACATTTCACCCGGTCTACAAGCGCTGCGCCGGACCATATCACTTGTCTAGTTATGTCTAGTTAGACCCTGCCTCCACCCCGGAAACTCGCCTTTTTGCGCCAAAAATCTCAGTTTAGGGGTAAAAACCTGTTGACCGGCATAGTGAACGGACGTATATTAACCGTGTGGGATGGCAATGAGGAGTTGAAGACGTTGCCAACCCGACACCCGGAACAGGAGACGATCATGGAAAGCTGGCGCATGGTATGGCGAGAAGGATTTGTGCCGGTGCTGTCCACCACAGGGCTGATGGCCCTGCGTGACGCACTTCGGGCGGACGATCATCGCTTGGTCCAAGGGGCCACGACGACCCCACCCCCCCTCATGTGTGTGCAAGATTGGCCCGTCGAAGCCGCGTGTGCGCTGGGCTTCTGTGGTTGGCAAGGTGACGGCCTCGAAACGGTCGGCCACGTCGAAGAGTTCTTCGCCAAGTGTTGCTTTGAAGCCGATCAACGGCTCGGCGAACCCGCCGCGTGCCGGTGGTTCTTGAACTGGTTCGACGACGCGAGCCGGGACGACATGCGCCGCGAACTACTAACCGAAGTCGAACTCGCGTTGATTGAACGCATCCCGGTCGAGCGGTTCCTGGAAACCGAAATGTCCCACGCCAAAGCAACCTCAGCGGCGTAAGCCGTGGTGCGTGGACCGTACAAACTTCTTACCCATTCTGTTCAAAGGATCATTGCCATGATTCCGATTTGCAAACACTGCTCGAAAACGAAAGTCAACCGTCCACGCGGCCTGTGCTGGAGTTGCTATTACACCCCTGGTGTGAAAGAGCAATTCCCGAGTACCAGTAAGTACGCCCGGCGCGGCGTTGGCAACTTCAACGGCAACGCCCCCATCGCCCCCGACCCGACGACGGCCCCACCCGGCACGCCTGAAAAGATGGCCGTTCTGGAAATGCGGGCACAACTCAAGCAAGCCCTCTGGCACCCACTCGACGCCCAATACGACGGCGACCCCCGCCCCCTCGCGGTGATTTTGAAGAACCGCTCCGCGCTGGCATCATGAACAATAAATCCATTCCCGGCGAACCGGCGACGTCAGTCGCCTAGGTATAACCGACCACCCGATCGTGGCGGACCACCCAGGCGACTGACGTCGCCGGTTCGCCGGGAATTTCACTTCGCAAACAGTCGGTGATGGATTTGTTCACTTGACCGCGTCTTCGCCGCCGAACGGATACCCTTCATTCAGCACAGGTCCGAGTCCGAGTTGAGGGTCGTCGAGGTCGGCTTTGAGCACCACGCGAAAGAGCCACTGTTTGATGTCGTCAGGGCGAACAACTCCAACTGTGGTGAGATAATCGTGAACGAGTTTCCGACGGACGGTTTCGTTCACCAAGACATCGAACTGGAGATCGGCACGGGATGCAAGATCGCCACCTTTTGGGGTCGAGGGCACTAACGGACGCCCCGCAAGCACCGCTTCAAGTGGCCCTTCGATTCCGACATAAATTGGCCGGCCGCCGCCAAAGCCCCCTTGACCACCACCAAACCCACCTTGACTTCCCCCAAATTGACCAGTGTTTACGACGACTACGCCTCCAATACCCATGCCACCGTTGCCACCACCAAACCCGCCACCGCCGAACCCTCCACCGCCGAACCCGCCCTTGCCACCGCCGCCCGTATTCCCGACAGCGACAACCATCGGTGGCACCGCCTTTTTCAGCGCATCCGCTTGCCTGATGTGATACCCCCTCAGTCGCTTTGGCCGCTCCTCCGCAGAAAATCTGGCGATGTTATTCACAAGTGTGGCCAACAGAGTTAATTGCGCACGGTACGGAGCCGGCGTGTAAATGCCGGGGAGTACGTCGTATACGGTCCCTTCCGCATCGCAAACATAGGTGGCGACATTGCCCTGGAGCGTCCGAATCACTTTGTGGCCGTTGCCGAAGTCGATCGTGACGAGTGGTGCGGGCCGGACGCTGACCCAGACGGGTTCAAACGTGGCGTCGATAAACTGCGCGACCTCGGGATTGGAGAACAACACGGTTCTCGCGAGGCGGGCGTTGGTTCAGCAAAATTGGTGGTCGAGTTGACCCATCATGTGGAAGACGAGTACTGGTTTTTTCGACATCATGGCCGCCGCGAGCGCCAACTCCGTCGTCGCGTGCCAATGGACTTTACCCGCTTCGACCGCCGGATTCGCCGGCTTCACGGTCGGCGTTACAGCCGCCGTGACACTCGGCGTTGGGACGGCAATCGGCATGGCCATCATCGGTGCGGGTGTTGACAACATCCCGCCGATAAAACCCACGGCCAGCATCCCGCCCAACAGGATCAGACCGATTCCACCAAATCGACGCAGCATGAGATGACTCCTCAGAAGGGATTCGCAACCGAACGTCCACTCACTGAGAGACACTGTAACAAATTTACTTGCGCGCTGTTTAAAATAAAGTGTGTAATTGGTGAGGCGCTCAGCATTCATAATGATCGTAGAAGTGAATTTGAACAAACGAAGGCGACCTCGTTTTCTGGACAAGTCGCTTCGAGCTAACAAGCACGGCATGATACCGATTCACTTCGCGGCCACATTGCCAATGATTACTTTTTCGATGCCGGGCACTTTGCGAAGTTGGGTTGCGAACTCCCATACGTCTTCATGCAATCGTGCTTGACCGCCGATGACCACGGCACGGTTACGGAACTCGATGGTTAGCCCGGTGAAGCGTTCGTCGTTGGCCCGTAACTCCTCGACGCTCGTTTCCAACGTGGGTTTCATTGATTGTGACGTTGTGCCCGGTGCGATCGGTTCCAGCAACCATTGCGAAGGGGTGAAGGGGCTGAAGCGTTGCACGATCACGGTGCCGGGGGTGCGATGATCGACTTGGGGGCGTTGCGGTTCTGGGGCAACGTCCGCGACATTGGGGCGTGGCAAGGCTAGCAGTGGCGGCAGTAGTGGGCGGTGCGGCATTTGGTCCGGTCGCGGTTGCACCACGAGCGATGGCAGGTTCGACGGCGTCGGCTTCAGCGCGACGGGTGGCTTCGGTTCACCGCGAAGTTTTTCACCAACCAGCTGTGCTAGCGGGTCCGATTGCGCGGGCACCCACCCCGAGACCTTCACTTCCACTAACCCCGGAACCTTGCGCAAAATCGCCCGGATCTTCGGGACTACACTTTCATCCGGCACTTCTCCGCCCACGACCGCAACCCGGTTCAGCACGTCAATCGTCAGGTTCAAACCGGCCAACTCCGGATCGGCTGCTAGTGCCGCCGACGCCTTTAACCCCAGCATTTTATCGGAATCGGCGGCCAGCAAGATCGACGGCTTCGTCGGTTCCGTTGCCCACACGAACGACGCCACCCCGACGAACAAAGTCCCGGCCACGGCAAGCGGAGTGAAGCGAACGACCATGATCGGCCCCTAAGGTTGGTCCGGTGGTGCGGGTGCGGCGAACCGCAACCATTTCACCGACGATAGGACATTGTCGTTCGGAAAAAGAGACGTGGGCGGATATTCGACTCAAGTTTACCAAGATCGGTAAAAATTGCAGACCGTGCGAAACGTCTGGCGAAACTGTTCGGGTTAGCGAAGAGGTAGGGGTCGGCTAGGGAACCTCACGACGATTGTTTCGCCAGTAACGGCCTCCACAATGGAAATGGTCATCAATTTTCGAGTCAGTTGGCTTCGTGTTGCGCGAGGGGTTGGCATATTTGAGTCTACCACAGTCCGAACCCGACGGCAGGAAGACGGCGCGTGAATCACCTGTACTACGGCGACAACCTTCGCGTCATGCGGGACTGCCTGAAAGACGAATCGGTCGATCTCGTTTACCTCGACCCACCGTTCAACTCGAAACGGGACTACAATCTGCTCTTCAAATCGCCGAAGGGCCAAAAGAGCGAAGCCCAGATTACCGCGTTCGAGGACTCGTGGCACTGGGGCGAACAGGCGGAAGCCGAGTACCACGAGTTGCTCCATCAGACGAACACAAGCGTGGCCGAACTGGTGAAGGCGTTCCGCTCGTTCCTCGGCGAGAACGACATGATGGCGTACCTCACGATGATGGCCAACCGGCTCTTGGAATTACACCGCGTTTTGAAGCCGACCGGGTCGCTCTACCTGCACTGCGATCCGACCGCATCGCACTACCTGAAAATCGTCCTCGACGGGGTGTTCGGCAAAGAACAATTCTTGAACGAGTTGATTTGGAAGCGGAGCAGTTCGCACAACAGCGCGAAGCGGTACGGGCCGGTTCACGACACGATTTTCTTTTACGCCAAGGGCCAAAACCACGTTTGGAACAAGGCATTTCAGCCGTTACCGCAGTCAACCATTGAGGGGTGGTACAACAACACTGCAAACGGTGCGGAACTCCAATTTCAACGGGCTGACCTGACCGGTGCTGGGGTACGCTCCGGCCCGTCCGGACTTCCGTGGCGCGGGATCGACGTGACGAAAAAGGGGCGCCACTGGGCAATCCCGCACTTCGTCGGCGAACTCGTTGCTGGCATGTCACCACAAGAGGCGTTAGACGCATTGGACGAAGCCGGGCGATTGCACTGGCCGGCGAAAGGAGACGGGGTGCCTAGAATGAAACGATATCTTAACGAGTCGAAGGGCGTGCCCGCCTTGGATGTCATCACAGACGTTGCGCCGTTAAACAATTCGGCGGGCGAACGGCTGGGCTACCCGACGCAAAAACCCCTCTCACTGCTGGAACGAATCATCCTGTCGAGCAGCAACGAGGGCGATGTGATCCTTGACCCCTTTTGTGGGTGCGGAACCGCAGTTCATGCTGCCCAAAAACTTAAGCGTCAGTGGATCGGGATCGACATCACTTGCCTTGCCATCGGCCTGATCGAAAAGCGACTCCGGGACGCCTTCAAGGCCGAGTGCCGGTTCGAGGTCCACGGCACGCCGAAAGACCTGGAATCCGCCCGCGACTTGGCGTTTCGGGACAAGTACCAGTTCCAGTGGTGGGCCGTGACGCTCGTGGACGCACAACCGTATCAGGGGAAGAAAAAGGGGGCGGACGGGGGCATCGACGGGATCAAGTTCTTTTACGACGTGAACGACACCACCGAGGCCCGAAAGATCATCGTGAGCGTCAAAGGCGGCGGGCTGAAGGCCGACGACTTGCGGGCGTTGAACCATGTCCGCGTGCGGGAGAAGGCGGACATCGCCCTATTGATCTCCATCAGCCCGCCCACGGCGAAGATGAAGGCCGACGCGGCATCGGTGGGTTATTACGACTGGCAAAACGGGAAAAAGAAAAGCCCCCGCATTCAATTGTTGACTGTCGAGGGCTTGCTCTCGGGAACCCAAAGAGCCGACCATCCTGACTACATGCCCAACATGAACTACAAGCAGGCAAAGCGGGAAAAATCGAACGGCACCCCGGACCTTTTTGGTGGCAACAATTAACACCGAACAACGCTACTACTAAACTACGCCTGACGCGCTTCACGTCCGGCGTTCGCCCAGCGCGTCGAGGTACGCGAGGGGTTCCCACCAGACGGGCTTGATTTTGGGGTGGTCGACGACGATCCGTTGGGTCTTGCGGAGGGGGTCCATGATCTCGTCACGCCACCACAGGTAGTAGAAGATGAGAAAATCCCGCACGATGTCCGGGTCGGCCACGCCCCGCGCCACGCAGCCGTTGACTAACGAAAAGAAGTCCAGGACGCGGCTGGTTTTTTGATACATCTCGTCCGTGGCGGGATCGACCGCCCGGTGAACTTCCGGGTTGCTTAGGTAATCCAGGAAATGGTTCAACCGCTCCGCCCGGCGGATTGGCGGCAGTTGCCGTTGCTCCGTGACGAACTGTTGCCAGCCCGTGTTGCGGGCGTCGCGCATTTCTTCGCCGAAGTATTGCGTACACAAGTCCAGCGAGAGCCGTTGGCGGTTTTGATTGAAGGGAATCACGAACAACAACACGACCGGGATCAACACCGCAACGAGCGGGCCGACGAGCGGCACGAACAGGTCTCGGACAACCTCGTACAGCGTTTTGCCACCGGCTTGGCTAATGCCAATGGCCAACAGCACCACCACCGGAACGATCACGCCGGACAAGCTGAGAACGAGTACACGGGGTGTGATGGCGGGGCGGCGTCATGATGGTGTGAGATACAGGAGCGGCCACCGTTAGGATAGATTCCGCTTCGCGTCCCGGAGGCGAATTAATTCCTGCGCAGCTTTGTTGTACCAAGCCTTAGCGTTCGACACGGTCGGGAAGCGCAACGCCAAGAAGCCGATCAGCACCGCGATCCAGGCCAACATCAGCGGCGACGAAATGACGTGGAAGACAATCGCCCAGACGAACCCCACCCCCGTTGCGATGGCGTATTCCGTGAACTTCCCGCCGGCGTAAGCGTCGAGCAAGCCTTCCGTCTCGGCTTCGCTACCAATCACTTCCGGGTGTGCGTCAACCAGCTTGCGAACCCCCGCTGCCCGCTTCAATTGCCCCAATTTCCAAGCTAAAAGTGGCACGAACGGCGTGAGCACACCCGCCCCAATCGCCAGGATCGACACGCCACCGACGCTGCGCATGTTCCCCGCCAGCGCAATGCCATCCAGCGCGAAGTAAACCACCAAGCTAAACCCGAACGCGATGCCGGCCAGGATCACCATCATCCCCAGGCAAACAGTGCGAATGACCGAGAGCTTTTGGGCAAATTCGGTGGCATCAAACGGGTGCGAAGCAGTCGCCACGGATAACCTCCCCAAGTAGTGATGAGGCTATCGTATCGGAGCGGGCTGAAGTGGATGTGCAAATCACTGCGCGATCGGCGGCGTGCCCGGTTCGGGCGGGAAGATAACCTCAATCGGCGGCGGAATGATTCCCTTTGCCCGTTTGAGAAGTTCTTGTTCCTTGCGTATGATTTCGAGTAATTTTGGTGATAACGGGCGTCGGGGGGGGGCTGGCGTTGCTGTTCGGCTATCGAACACCGCATCGACACAATTGTAACTATCGGTATTACCAAACATTGTTAATTCCCCGTTGAGACGGCAAGAAAACGAGTCCTGCCGAGTGGTTCACCGTTGCTAGAAAGTGTGACTTCGTAACTACCAGGCTGAGGTAGTGTCAGGTCGTGAACACGATAGACAAACCGCACTTCTTGGACGGGGTCTGTGAAAGTCACACTTGCTAGCTGCCAATATACCAGTTCCTCATCTGCGAGATCAATGATTTCCAGTTCTATCGGTATTTTACCCAACCCGTTCGCAAACACCGCGTACACCACGAGTCGTTGTGGCGATGACGGGAACTCGTCCACCAGCTTTCGGGTGAAGCAGTTAATCAGGCTGACGTTCCGCGATCGTTCTTCGACGATCACGTTTTCGCACAGAAAGACGCCCCGCACCACTGGCAATTCAAACATCGGCTTGGCTCCTAGCGGCAGCGAATGCCGTGGTATTCGAGCGGGAACTCGTAGTCTTTGCGCATGGGGTGGCCGACCCAATCGTCGGCAAGGAGGATACGGCGCAGGTCGGGGTGGTTGGTGAAGTGAATGCCGAACAGGTCGTAGACCTCGCGCTCGTGCCAATCGGCGGTCCGCCAGACGCCGGAGACCGTGGGCACTTCGGGCAGTTCGCCGACGGCGTCGTTCTTCCATCGTGGCAGTTGGACCTTAAACGTGAACCGCTGACCGGGAAAGGTGAACGACGAGACGTGATAGATGACCTCCAGGTGCGGTTCAAACCCCGCCTTGGCGAGTTTCTTGGCATCCGTCTCCAAATAATCCACACCCGTAATATCATTGAGCAAATCAAACTTCAGCCGCGAATCGTCCCGCAAGAACGTGCAAACCTCCACTAACTTGGCCGGGTTGATGTTGATAAACGGGTCGATGGCGTCCAGCTTTTTGCCGGTGATGGCGTCGCCGAATTGCGTTTCGAGCAGTGTCACAATATCATTGACGG
The DNA here is from genome assembly GCA_043785105.1 of Fimbriiglobus sp. Taxonomy (GTDB): domain Bacteria; phylum Planctomycetota; class Planctomycetia; order Gemmatales; family Gemmataceae; genus Fimbriiglobus. The sequence continues at coordinate 41,877 of JAYVXO010000035.1, read as the reverse complement.
TCATGGTCGATCACCAAGATTGATATGAGAGATGTTAAGCTTTCGCCGGTTTCGCGCGGTCGCGTTGTTCCTGCTTATACTGATTCGCCTTCTCCACCGTCGCTAGTTCTGCGGGCAACAGTACCTTGCCGGTGCGGACGGGGATCGGCAATTCCCGGTCCGGGCCGTTGGTCAGGGTGTGCATTTTGCGGACTTTGTCTTGGATCCGCATCAACCCTTCGAGCAGCGCTTCCGGGCGGGGCGGGCAACCGGGGATGTACACGTCAACCGGCACCACGAGGTCCACGCCCTTCACGACGTTGTACCCGTACTTGTAATACGGCCCGCCGCCGCAGGTGCAGGCGCCCATTGCGATCACGAACTTCGGGTCCGGCATCTGGTTGTAAAGCCGACGAACCCGGTCGGCCATTTTCAAGTTGACCGTCCCGGCCACGATCATCAGGTCCGCTTGTCGCGGGGTCGCGCGGAACGCCCCCGCCCCGAACCGATCGAGGTCGTACCGCCCCGCCCCGGTCGCCATCATCTCGATGGCACAGCACGCCAGCCCGAACGTCATCGGCCACAGCGACGATTCTCGCGCCCAGTTGATGGCCTGTTCGAGGGTCGTCGTGACAAAGCCTTCTTCAAAGCGATTTTCCAAAAGCGGCATCCGACACCACCAGCGAAAGGAGAGAGTTAAGAGACCGTGAACACGCCTTGCACAATGACCCGCTTGTCGTCTTCCACCACTTCAAACTCGACGCCAAGCGGCAGGAAGTACGCCACCCGATGCACCGACGAAGTCCGCGATTCGCCCAGCCGCAACGGGTCGTGGGCAAGCTGCAAATCGAGATTCGCTGCCGCTTCCGTCACTGCGTTTCGATCGAATGCATCGAGCCACGCATCGGCCAACATGCCTTCGGCACGCGGACCCCAGACCACTTCGTAGCTCATTCCCGCTCCTTCAAGTCACGGAGAATGTCTTTGAGCGGTCGCCCGGTTCGGTCCTTACGGAGTTCTTGCAACTGCTCTTCCGTGAACGGCGACTTCACGCCGGGGGGGAGTTTGTACAGCCCTTCGGCTTTGAATTGCCCCAAGACACGTCCCTCCGGACTTTGCAACACAACGGTGCCGTCCGAGTTCAACAACTGGGCAACGAGTACAGGGTCGGTGATCGTGATAGTCATGGCAAACTTCTCCAAAGGGTTCAGCTTATTCTACCACCGATGTTAGTGGCGGTTGCTTGACTTGGGCGGCCACGCTGCGAACCCATTCGAGGTCGCCACGCTTCCACAAGTAGGCAAAGCCGACGAGCAAGATTGCAAAGAAGACGAGCAGTTCGAGAAACGCGAATTGCGCGAACGAGTGCATGGCGATGGCACTCGGCTCGGTTGTGGTGCCGGGGGTCAGCACGCTAGCGGCTTGAATCCGCTGTTCCATCGGCAACGACTCATCCGCCGCCCGGTTCGCACTACCAAACACGACCGCCCACGGGAAGAAGAACGCAAGTTCGACATCAAAGATGACGAACAGCAATGCCACCACGTAGAACCGCAAGTCGAACTGAATCCACGCCGACCCGATCGGCTCTTCGCCACACTCGTAAACCTCCCCCTTCTCCGGCGACGGCTTGTTTGGCCGCACCAATTTGCCCACGAGCAGGTTCACAAACAGGAACCCAATCCCGACAGCGAGGAAGACAAGCATGGTGGCGACGAGGGTGGTCATGCTTTAGATTCCGTAGCGGGAGAGTTCGATTTTCATGATTTCCCACTTGTACGGCGAGATGTCACCCATTTGGAGTAAGGCGGGGCCGGTCTCCCGAATCATCGCCAATAAACGTGAGAGGACTTCGCGTTCAAATCGCAACTCCCGGCGGTTGTGCAGAAGTGCGGGACTGACCGACACGACCAGCACGAAGGGGACGATTATCATAGGGTACAGGTACCCCCAGTCACCAGTTGACCGATAGTATGCATGGAAAACGATGAGGGAAACGAGTATCAATACGATCGTAAAGCCGATGATCGCCGATCCCCATCTTCTCAGGCTCTCGCATCGATTGACTTGTTGTTGAATCAAGCTGTACAAAAAATCGAAGTCTTCTCGTGCGTTAACGCTCTCTCTTGCCTGGATTGATCTAACGATCTGGTTATTTACGGCGTCACGGGGAACAATCACCGGACACCTCCGTCATCGCATCGCGCGACGATTCGCTTAACCAGTTCTTCGATGAGCGTATCACGTTGGGCGATCGTCATACCAGATTTAATGGTCTCATCGTCCCAGGTAAAGTCTTCGAGTTGTGTACAGACTTGGGCCGTTTGCCACGTGAAATTATCGGAGCCGACCTGATGAACAAGTTCGTCCAGTTTTTGCACGATCGACGAGCTGCCGCCCGGAAAATACACGCGGTCGATGTTCACGCCCATCGGGAAGAGATCGTACTTCGTCACAACGAGCAGGAGCCAACACGGTTTCCGGTGTTCCCGCTGGGCGTAACGGACCCACCCGCAAAGTTGCTCCAAATCTCGAATCTCGCGCTCGCGTTGATACTTTTGGTACGCTTCGATCGACTTGAGCTTCGCGCGGTCCTTGACTCCCGTACTGGTTGACTGGTCCCGTGTCGTCGATGTGGCGAACCCGTTGGCCACGACGTGGATCACGCCGTCCGGCGGGTTTTTCCCTTTGATGGTCGCCGCGATTGCGTCCACTCGCGGTTTCGATTCTTGGCCTGGGATCACGATCAACCCGTGTTGCCCGTCGGGGGATTTCAAGTGCCCGGTTTCAGCCGCCAAGGATGTCGTCGGCGCCCGATACCCTCTCTCGTAAGCCTTCCCCGTCATGTAGTCGAACAGCGTTGTTTTCCCGACGCCTTCCATGCCGGTTATCATGATCCGCTTCTTCTTCCCGCCCCATGCTGCCGCGATTTGCTTCCAATAGCCGTACAGCCGCGTGCCGAGTTCGATCCCGCGTTTGATGTCTTCCGGTGATAGCTGTGGTGCGTCCATTTATGTGCCCTTCGTCCACACGGGCAGCGACACCTTCTTCGATTCTTGCACGGCGGTGGGGTTGAGGGTGTCGGTGCCCCACGCGGTTGCTAGGGGGAGCTTGGCGAAATCGACGATGCAGCCGTCGCGGGTGTAGGTGCTGAGGTCGAACGTGGACCCCATGTAGATGCAATCGGCGGGGCAGGGGTCCACGCACAGGGCGCAGAACATGCACTTCGTGTAGTCGATTTTGAACCCGGTGACGACGAACCCCTTCGCCGGCGCGACCGCTTTTTCCTTGTCGATGTAAATGCAATCGACCGGGCAGGCGCGGGCGCACTTGTCGCAGCCGATGCACGCGGTCAGGTCGAAGCGGTGGAAGCCCCGGTAGCGCGGGCGGATCGGCACCGGCTTTTCGGGGTAGGCGAAGTGGCCGGTGAACGTCCCACGCCGAAAGGTCTGCACGAAGTACCAGAGGGTGACGTACATCCCCTCGGCAATGGTTTTGATGGCAAGGTAGACATTCCGAAGCCAGGAGCGCATGGCGAATCTCGGGGAACGAACGCTTCAGGGATGCTCGGATTGTACCAACAGTTGCAGTCACATGAAAACAGATCGACCGCAGCCAAGTCCCGTTCAACGGGACGATGACCACGGTCGAGGTTGTTTTGAAGAGTCGCAGTTGTAACTGTGAGTGGATTTTCACCCTGACTAATCGCATTCTTGACTTTGTACCCTGGAGGGGCACCGGGTTGTAGCCACGGGTGGAGCGAATGCGGAACCCGTGGACAGCGACTCGCACTTTACAAGTCGCCCTGAAGGGGCGAAGGAATTCCTCTGCCCCTTCAGGGCAGTCGAGTGTTGGAGTCACCTGTTCGACGGGTTACGCGAAGCGCTCCACCCGTCGCTACATTCCTTGGCCCCTACCGGGGCCACCAAGCCTGAAAAAAGTCCCCATCAACTCTTTGACGCTCCGCCAAAATCACTTGGGCATCGCGATGCGTTCGTTGGACTCGTGCGGGATGTGCCGCCAGGCGATTTCGCAGGCGATACGTTCCGTGAACCAGCGGCGGTAGTGGGCCGGTGGGAACGTCGAGACATCCTTGGGTTCGTTCTGCATGGCGTTGTGAACGTACTCTTGCAGCACCTTGTCCGGTTGGGCGGTGTCGTACACGATCACGCTAAGTGTTGCCCGGCCTTGGCACAACTCACGCCCGTACTCGGCTTGGAAAATGCTCATACTGGTGAGGGACACGTCAATCACGTAGTCCGCACCGAGTTGCTTGCCGATGGCGGCATAGTTCATCGTGCGGGCGTCGGTCCCCAGCGTCAGTTTTTGCTTTTCGAGCTTCGATTGTTCGACGATATGAATCGGGTGCTTGCTGTCCTTGGTGTCGTCCATCAACCGCTTGCCGATCAGCCCGGCCAACTCCCGATCCACGGAGGCGAAGTTCGGATCGTTGCTGAGTCCGGGTACTTTCGATGTCACGATCAGGACGTTGATTTCCTTCTGGTCGGGCTTCGGCGGCAGGGGGTATTCCGGTTTCGTCTTGGTGTCACGCAACAGGAACCCCAACGATGCTGGCGAACAGCCGATTCCGACAAAGGCCGGCAAGCTGAGCAAACTCAGCAAGACTGGCCACGTTCGCCAAGCCCCAATTCGACGCTTGCGGTTCATCCTTGAACCCCCCGTTTATATGTCACGTTACTGAAGTAGCACGATTCCCCATCGCACGAACATCAACACCAACAGAACGATTACGACCACCGTACTTGCAGACTCCGCGGAGCGGATGAACAAATACTTTCCCCGGACGGCACTGATGCAAGCCCACGGGATCAGGACCAAGCCGAACGACGCCAGCATCGTGCCGACCCAGTTCGCTTTCATCGAGTTCCAAACGTCGCCCTTCATCAGCAGCGCGAAACTCGTCGTCATCCCGCACGCCGGGCACGGCTTGCCGATCAACGCCACCATGTTGCACGGTGGTAGCCCGAGTTGTGTGTGGGTGGCCATGTTGTGGGCGTTGCCGTCGGCGTCGTAGGGGTTCAGCCAAACGGCGATCCCGAACACAAACGCGAACCCGCACGCCATCAGAACCAACAGACTGCGCACCCAGAACGCCAGTTTCCGGTTGCGCATCGAACGGGCAATCGGCAGTTGCCGCGCCGCGTTCCAGCGGTCGGTCTCGTCGCGGGTCAACAGTTCAAAATCCGGGTCCGCGTCCGGTGCGGGTGTCGATTCAGGTATCATGGTGTATTCACTTGGGGGCAGGCATAACGTGGGTGACGATCCCCGTCAAGCCCGCCAGGGGTGGCGGTTTCAGTGGGGTGCAAACAAGCAATTTTCACCACAGAGGCACCGAGAACCACAGAGAAGAACTATACAGTATTGGTTTGCTCTGTGTCTCTGTGTCTCTGTGGTGAAAATTGCTTTTCCGAGGCCCAGAGCTTTTAGCGACACCCTTTCAGTAGTGTGATGGGTAGGGTAGTCGTCAAACCGGGGATCATTTTTCATGCCGACCGTTGCTGATGTGGTGGCGTATCTGGATCGCTTCGCGCCGCCTTCACTGGCTGCGGAGTGGGACAACGTTGGCTTGCTTGCAGGTGATCCGGTGTTGCCCGCGAACCGCATTTTGACGTGCTTGACTATCACAGCGGATGTCGTTGAAGAAGCGATTGCGGAACGGGTTGAACTGATTGTGACGCACCACCCGGTGATGTTTCGCGGCGTCAAAAAGCTGACCCCGCACACATCCGATGGCCGCGTGCTACTGCCACTGCTTCGCCACGGCATCGCGGTCTACTCGCCGCACACGTCGTTCGACAATTGCCCCGGTGGTATCAACGACGGGTTGGCGCGCCGCCTCGGGCTGACCGACATCCAACCGCTTCGCAAAGTCACGAGTAAGCCGGAATGCAAGCTCGTGCTGTTCGTGCCGGAAGCGGATTTAGCAACGGTAGCGGATGCCATGTTTGCAGCAGGTGCGGGGACGATTGGCCAGTACGAACAGTGCAGTTTTCGGGTTCCCGGCAGCGGCACGTTCTTCGGCAACGATTCCACGAACCCGACCGTCGGCGTGAAAGGGCGACGGGAAAACGTCAGTGAATGGCGTCTCGAAGTGGTCGTGCCGGAGCGCAATGTCGAAGCCGTGATTGCCGCGCTGCGGCAATCGCACAGTTACGAGGAACCGGCGTTCGACGTGTACCCGCTTCGCCCCAAAACCACGGGCGGTGAGGGCCGCATCGGGCAACTAGCCGCACCACTGTCGTTGAGCGAATTGGCCACGTTGACGAAAACCCAATTGAACGCCAACGGCGTGCAATTGGTCGGCGATGCGAACAAGTCCGTGCAGCGGGTGGCAATTGCGTGCGGCGCGGCGGGGGAGTTTTTGAAGGACGCGATTGCTGCCAAAGCCGACGTGTACCTGACCGGCGAAATCCGCTTCCACGATTGTCTGACCGCACAAGCCGCGAACGTCGCCGTGATCCTTCCCGGCCACTACGCCACCGAGCGCCCCGGCATCGAAGACCTCGCTGGCCAACTCGCTGCCGCGTTCCCCACGGCCACCGTCACTGCCAGCCAACGCGAACGCGACCCACTCTCATGGCAACTCTGAACATCGACCGATTGCCGCGCAACGCCACGCCGGGTGAGGTGCTGCGGTTCGTGGCGACCCACGGCAAAATCGACGGCAAACGCATCGGCACGATCGCGTTCCTCGGCAACACCGCCATCGTGGATGTCCCGGATAACGCTGCGTCGAAACTGGTCACGGCGTTGGACGGCGCGACGTTCCGCGATTACCCGATCCGTGTCCGGTTGACTTCCAAGTTGGCCCGCGAATCCGGCCCGAACCACTTCGACCACCTCACGCGGTTGTTGCAACTCGAAGCCGACGCCGAACGGCAGCAGATGAAACTTCGCGCCCAAAACGGCACGGCGGAGGACGGCACCAGCCTGCGGAACCTCGTCATCCGCGACGACGACATCGGCCTTGGTGGTCGAATGATTTTGATTTTCACACGCGGTCAACGCCCCGAACCGCTGCCACCGAACCGCCTACAACCCGGCGCGCCGGTGGTGTTGACGCAAAGCGGGAAAACTCGCCCGGCGAGTTTTCGCGGCGTGGTCAGTGATCGGTCCGAACGCACCATCTCTGTCGCCTTCGACCCGTCCGAAACCGAATGGCCCGACGACGCCACGTGGCGCCTCGACCTCTCGCCGGATGAAGCCGGACGCCAACGCCAAGTCGCCGCGCTCAACCGCACCGCCGCCGCCGACGGCGACCGATTGGCTGAATTACGCAAGGTGCTATTGGGCGAAAAACCTGCCACCTCACCCATCAAGCCCACGAACGATCGTTCGTGGGCTTTGCTCCCACTACTGAATCCGCCCCAACAAGCTGCCGTCGAATTTGCCCTCAATTCCCCGGATGTCGCCGTCATCCACGGCCCGCCCGGTACCGGCAAAACGACCACGGTCGTGGAACTGATTCGCCAAGCCGTGGCGCGGGGCGAGAAAGTCCTGGCGTGCGCACCGAGCAATGCCGCCGTGGATAACATGCTCGAAAAACTCTTGAACGCTGGGGAAGAACCCGTGCGACTTGGCCACCCCGCTCGCGTGGCCCCACACTTGCGTAATCGCGCACTGGACGTGTTGGTTGAAGCCCATCCGGACGCCCGCCAAGCTCGCAAGTTTGCCCGCGAAGCGAACGGCTTGTTGCGGAAAGCGGACAAGTGGACCAAAGCCAAGCCGATACCCGGCGAGAAGCAAGCGCTGCGCGCCGAAGCCCGCGAATTGTTGGCGATTGCGCGGCGCACGGAACAACTCGCCGTCGAGCGGATTCTCAACGCTGCGAACGTCGTGTGCGGCACGCTGACCGGAATTGACAGTGACATGATCGGCCAACGGCGGTTCGATTTGTTGGTGATTGATGAAGCATGTCAAAGCACCGAACCGGCGTGCTGGGTGCCGATCCTACGCGCGAATCGCGTGGTTCTGGCGGGTGACCCGTGCCAGTTGCCGCCGACGGTGCTGTCCCACGAAGCCGCCGACGCGGGGTTGGCGGTCAGCTTAATGGAGCGGGTCATGGCCACGCTTGGGCCGAGTGTGTCGCGGCTGTTGACCGTGCAATACCGGATGCACGCGGACATCATGACGTTCTCGTCGAACGAGTTTTACAACGGGGAATTGGTCGCGGATGACAGCGTGATTGGGCACCGCCTTTGCGATCTGCCTGGTGTTCGGGCCGAACCGTTGACGGAGACGCCGGTGAAGTTCATCGACACCGCCGGAGCGAGTTACGAGGAGGAACCCGAAGAGGACACCAGCAGCCGTCGTAACCCGCAAGAAGCCCAACTCGCGGTCAAATATGTGAACCAACTCCTGGCAGCCGGTGTCGCTCCTGCGGACATTGCCGTCATCACGCCGTACAGCGGGCAATCGCGGTTGTTGCGGGACAAGCTGCGCGGCACCGGCGTGGAAGTCGATAGCGTCGATGGCTTTCAAGGGCGGGAAAAAGAAGCGGTCGTCATGAGCTTGGTGCGGTCGAACGTCGAAGGGGAAATCGGCTTCCTGTCTGATGTCCGCCGAACCAACGTCGCCCTGACCCGCGCTCGTCGCAAGCTCATCGTGATCGGCGACAGTGCCACGCTTGCCTCGAACGATTTTTACAAGCGGATGTTCGACTACTTTGAATCCATCTCGGCTTACGCCAGTGTTTGGGAAGAACCAGAATGATGACTGCACCCCAACTAAAGCAAATCGCCCACGACTCGTTGTCCCTCAGCGAATCGCCACTGTTGAAATACTACAAGCGCGCCCGGTTTCGCGTTTGGTGCGGCGTGGCGATGACCAGCAGCGAACTGCCCGGACCGGGTTTCAACTTCGCCGCGTGCCTTGGGGATGTGCCGTCCTTCGCGGACCTGTTGCCGATCGCCACGGAGTTCTTTGCGGACGCCAAGGACAGTTGGGGCATCCTCGTCGAAGGGGATGCCGGCCACCCGATGGAGGTGGAGTTGAAGCAACAAGGCTGGACGATCGCGGAGGACGAACCGGCGTTCGTGCTGGAGTCGTGGACCCCGATAGCGCCATCAGTCGAAGGGTTAACCATTCGCAAAGCCGAAACGGAAGCGGATCGAGACGCTTACCACGCGATCACGATGAAGGCGTTCGGAGCACCGCCGGAGATGGCGGAACTGTTCGTGCCGTCGCTGTCGTTTGTGCAAGACCCTGAAATTGCCATGTTCATCGGGACAGTGGAAGGCGAAGACGTTGCCGCAGTCGGGTACAACATCGCCGGACCGACCTCCGTGGTGTGGGGCACGGCGACGCTCGAACCCCATCGCAGGAAGGGCTACGGCACGGCGCTGATTCAGCAGGCGTTGAACGACGCGATGCAAACGGGTTGCGCGACCGCATCATTGCGGTCCGGTCCGTTGAGCATTCCGCTTTACGAGCGCCTTGGCTTCCGGTACGTGTGTCAACACCGAACGTATGCCAAGGCACCGGGATGAGTTAATTGGCCGTGACGACGACACGGTTGATGAGCTTGCGATGCCCGACCGCGCACCGCAGCGATTCTTGGGCGAGTTGTTTCAAGTAATACGTTGAGACGCGGCCGGTGATGACGACTTCGTCGTCGTCGAACGTGACCATCAGCCGACGCAATTCCGGCATCGGACTACAAGTTAATACATCATCAAGCATCAGTGGGGCACTGAGAACTGCTGTCGCCATTGCAACGCTCCTTCCGAACGATCCGGACGGGGACCAGTCAGGATTGCCAACATCGGGATACTAGCTCAACAATTGTCAAAACGCCAACGGGCATGCAACAGAAAGGCGAACGGATTAAGCGAAAGGGGCGAGCGAATCCATCCGTCTTCTGCAAAGGCTCATGAGGTTCCAACCTCATACCGCAATCGTATGCGATCCGAATACGGATTGCAACGACTATTTTGATTTTGCCGCGCGGCCGCATCGGTGCCAAAACTTCGCCCGGCGAATTCCTATCTTCAACATCATGGGTGCTTCTCGCAAATTGAGTGACGTGATCCGTTGGCGGCCGTGGCGGTCTGTTGTGGTCCCAACGATTGTCACCGTGGTGACATTGGTCATCGGGGTGCCGTTGTTTTTGCGGATGCCGCCGTGGTGCGACGTGACGCTGTACGATCTCGCCGCACGGAACATCCTGCGGGGCGGGGTGCATTACCGCGACGTGTTCGACACGAACTTGCCGGGGTTCGTCTGGTTACTGGCAGGCGTCCGCACCGTGTTCGGTTGGAGCACGGAAGCGTTGCGGGCGGTCGATTTGTGTGTGATTGCGGCAGCGGTTTTCGGGTTAGCGAAGTGGGTCCGGAAGCTAGGCGGATCATCGGCGTCGGTGGCGTGGTTCGTGGCAGCGGTTGCGTTGTTCTACCCGTTCACCTCGGAGTTCTCCCACATTCAACGCGACCCGTGGATGCTACTCCCCACAGTTGTCGCCACGTATCTGCGCATGACACAGGTCTGTCACCCGGAGCGTTCCAAGTCCATTCGGTTCGGCTGGGCGGTGGCCGAAGGCTTGCTCTGGGGCAGCGCGGTCTGGATCAAGCCCCATGTCATCGTGCCAGCATTCGCGGTGTGGCTTGGAAGCGTGGTGATTCAACGGCGTGGCGGACGCTTCCCATTTAGCGATCTATTGGGATTGCTGACAGGCGGGCTTGCCATCGGCGGGGCGGGTGTGGCGTGGATCATCGGGACCGGCGCGTGGCCTGCGTTTTGGGATGTGTTCACCAATTGGAACCCGGAGTACACCACCGAGACGCTAGCAGAGTTGCCGGATCGGTACCTGTTCACGGTGCAGTATTTTCCGCCGTGGAGTTTGTTGCACGTGATTGCCATCCCACTGGCGTGCTGGCACATCGTGGATCGAAGGGCACCCCCTACAACCGCCCGCGTGCTGTTCGCCATCTTCTACCTGGCGTGGATACTGCAAGCGTTAGTCCTGCAACGGGCTGTGGATTACGTTCATTTGCCGGAAACACTGATGGCGCTGGCGTTGCTCGCCGGGCAGCGCTGGGCGATCGGGTTGCCGTTTCTAGTGTGGTTCGTGGTGACCGGGATTGCGTTGAATTGTGCCGCCTCATTCGTTCGTGACAATGACCCCAAGTGGCCTTATCTACCACTGGAAAAGCACCCGATTTTCGATTCAGCCGTGGTACGCCGTTGGCCGGACTGTTGGCGCCCGACCGATCCGGACGAACTGCGCGACGCCTTGGGGCAGTTCAAGAATGCCCACCCGTCGGCCACGTGGCGTGACCTTCGCGCCGTCGCAACGTACTTGAAAACCGTCGATCCGCCGTTGCGGGACCGCGAACTGACAGCGTTCCACGACAGCACGCACCCACTGTACCTGATGCTGAACCTGGAACCTTCGACCCGGTACTTGCACTTCGGCACGGCATTCACGTTTCGCAAGCACGCGGCGCAAATCGCGGACGAAGTCCGGGCGTCGCCGCAACGGTACGTCGTCAGCGATCTCAGTCGCTTGACACAACACCACCGGGACGTGTTACTACCGGATGCGAAGGGAACGAGGAACGGGTTGCCGGCGTGGTTGCCGCTGTCGCAACGCGATCAATTTCCGTGGAATCAGCCGGTTGTCTTTCGGTCGAATCGCTATCTTGTTCACCGCGTAGACAAACCAATCGGCGTTGTGGACGTGCCGCTCTGGCAAGACCTGGATAAACTCGGCCCTGGTGAATCGTGAGCGAATCGGTGAAGCAGACTCCACTCGTCAGTTCCCGTTGGATGCCGTGGCGCTCGGCTATCGTGGCACGGACCCTAACAACTCTGGCGCTCGTCGTCGGCGTGCCGCTTTTCTTGCGAATGCCGCCGTGGTGCGATCTGACGCTTTACGATGTCGCTGCCCAAAACCTGTTGCGCGGCGGCGTGCATTACCGCGACGTGTTCGATACCAACCTCCCCGGCTTCGTATGGATCCTCACGGCAATTCGTGCCACGTTCGGGTGGAGTACCGAAGTGGCTCGGTGTGCGGATTTGCTCATCGTCACCGGCATCGTCGTGCTGCTGGATCGGCTGGCGGCTTACGGTGGCGCGACGCGGTCTAGCCGGGCATGGATGATCGCAGGCGTGGCGATTTTCTACCCGTTCACCTCCGAGTTTAATCACGCCCAACGCGATGTGTGGATGATGATTCCGGCGCTCGGTGCTGTCGTGCTGCGCTGGCGACAATTCCAAAAAGTCGGCACCATCTCGTTCCGCTCCGCCGTACTTCAAGGCGTGGTGTGGGGTCTGGCGGTGTGGATCAAACCCCACGTTGTTGTGCCCGCGGCGTGCGTCTGGTTTAGCACACTGCCCCGACTGAAGGCGCAGCACGGGTGGCGTGGCGTGGCAACGGATTTGATCGGCAACGTGTCGGGCGGTGGGGCCATCGGCTTGATGGGCGTGGCTTACTTGCTCGCAAGCGGGACGTGGGAACCGTTCGTGGAAGTGTTCACGTTCTGGAACCCCGGCTACTTCCAAAACATCCAGGCGGAATTTACGAAGCGATTGATGGTGCAACTCGACTACTTCCCGCCGTGGGGCTATCTGCAACTCGCCAGTGTGCCGTTGGCGCTGGGGTGTCTCGTGGATGGCCTCACATGCTCCGGGTCCGTCGGCCAGAAGTTACCGGCATGGCTGTGGCAACGGGACGATTCGCAGTCGGTGCGATTCGGGCGGTTGATCCTGGCAGCACTCTACCTCGGGTGGTCCGGGCAAGCGCTGGTGCTGCAAAGAGATTTACACTACGCGCACGTCTCCGAGGTCTTCTTTCTGCTGGCACTGTTGAGTACCCATCGCTGGGCACCCGGCGCGCTGATGGCGACTTGGCTGACAATCACCAGCGTGATCGTCGGCACGGGGTTGGCCCCCGCGCAGAACCCGCATCCGGCGGTCGTGCAAGCTCACCAGCCGTTGGCTTGGATTATTCAGCACCCGGCGCTGGACTTGAATCGCTTGAGGCAATGGCCGTCCTGTTGGCCAAAGAAATTATCCCACCAGTCCTATTTTCGACGGCGAATGAACCTGGCTCTGGTCCGCAATTTCGCCCCTTCGACCAACTGGCCGGAGATCCACGAAATCGTCACGGAACTCCGCCGTCGCGGTGCCACGAACGATGTCATCTGCTGGCACGACAGCCCGCACGTGGTGTACGCGCTGGGCCACTTCCCGCCGGCGTATCGCTTCCAACACGTCACTAACATGATTCAAATTGGCCGCGACCAAGAAGCGCGCATGTGGGCGGAACTTCAGGCCGCCACTCACGCCCGGTACGTCGTCAGCGATCTCGAAGGCGTCTTTTGCGACGAGCGCAACCAATTCGGCCCGGACCGCCTTCCCCCCAAGATGCGCGCTAGCGACCGCAACTCCTTCCCCTACGACCAACCCGTCATCTTCCGCAGTGGCATGGGCCACGGCCGCTACATGATCCACGAACTGACGAAACCCATCCACCCGCTGTACAAGTTCGATCCGTGACAACGGGTGACGCTTTATGAAACTTCCGAATGCACTCGGTTTATTGTTTTGTGTTAGACTTCAGTGAGGCCAGTTGCTGAAGGAATCGTCGATGGACATCCGTTACTACCTTGACCCGGATACGCAGCAACCCCATGCTTACGGACATGGGGTTACCGAGGCGGAGGTTGAACAGGTTTTGCGGAACTCTGGGGAGGATGTGCCGGGGTCGCGGGACACTCGAATGAAGTTAGGGCAGACGGATGCCGGGCGTTATCTTCAAGTCATTTATGTTCCCGACGACGGCCTACAAAGCGTGTTCGTAATTACGGCGTATGATTTACACGGGAAAGCCAAGCAAGCATATCGGCGGCGTCGCCGTAGGAGAGGGCCATGAGTCTGTCGCAGAAATTCCCGTTGGGCTGGGATGCGTCTCGTGTACGCGATGTTTTGGCTCATTACGAGGCTCAGACGGAAGACCAACAGGCCGACGAGATTGAGTCGGCGTTAGACGCCGTGGGAACGACATTGATTGCCGTCCCGGATGAGTTGGCAGACGAGGTTCGTGCCCTGATCGCTCGGAAGCAAATCGCCACGCCGTAATTGCCTACCTTTCAACCAACGGAAAATCCCTCGATTGGCGTTCCCCCCCTTGACCCATCGGCGTAGAATCCGCGCGGGTTGGCTTTTGGTTTGATGGGGGCGTGGGAATGGTTTGGGTCTTACTTTTTGTGTTGCTGCAACCGCTGGAGCGGGTTCCCGCAACGCCATTGACGGTGGAAGAATCGGCGCGCCGGGAAGCCTTGACGCGGTACGGGCTGGGGTTGATGCAGACGCGGTGGGAGTTGCCGGTTCAGGCGCTCAGGCAGTTTGAAGCGGCGGCGAAGGCGGATCCGGCTTCGCCGGTGCCGCTGAAGTCGCTAGTAAAATCCTACGCCGATTTGGGCCGCTACCCTGCCGCCATTCGCACGGCCAAGAAGGCCCTCGAACTCGACAAAAACGACTACGAGACGGCGCAGCTTCTCGGGCAGCTTCTCTTCGATGGCAAAAAATACCCCGATGCGATTGCGGCCCTGAAGCAAGCCGCCGATAGCCCGACCGTGGCCAAACTCCCGGCGAAGCGGTTCGGAATTTTGCGCGACCTGGCCCGCGTGTGCGACACCGCAAAGGATTGGCCGAATCTCGAAACGGCGGTGCGGACAAGTCTGGCGATTCTCACGGAGTCGCGCAATGCGTTGCTTAGTTCGCCGCTGTTCTCGGATGAAGTCGAATTGAACCGCGAACAGGCGGTGTTGTCGGAGAAGTTGGGGCAAGCTCAGGTCGGACAAAAGAAGTTCGCGGAAGCGATGACCACCTTCCGCAACGCCGCCGTGCTATTTCATGCCGTGAACGATCCGATCGGCGCCAAGCGGATGTCGTGGAATTTGTCCGGCGTATTGCTCGAACAGGGCGACAACGAGTTGGCCTACGCCCAACTCGAACAGTTTCTCACGCTCAAACCCAGTGGGGCCGCACCGTATGAGCGGCAAGCCGAACTACTGCGCCGCCTAAAACGAGCCGATCAGATTTCCGCGACGTTGGAACGGCAGGCCCAACAAAACCCTAAGAACGAAGCGATCCGCTGGGTGTTGGCCAGTGAACTGGCGATCGACAATCCCGCCGTGGCCGCCCGACTGTTCCGCGAAATTGCGGACGGCACCACGGACCCGAAGTTCTTCACCCAACTCGTCCGGTTCTACAACGGCGTGAGCAACGGGAAAGATTTGCTCGACCTGGTCGATCGCTATTCAAAAGCCGCCCGTGCCGGTCGGGATGACGAGGAACCCGGAGCGGATCGTGACGCGAAAGCCCGCCTCGCGGTCGAACGATTTCGTGCCCTTGTCGCCGCGATGAAAGCGGAGCCGAAACTCGGTGAGCTGCTCTTACGGCAAGTGCGTGCCGAAGGGCAAGCGATGCTGGTCCGGCAGAAAGACACGCGCGAATTGATCGTCTGGTTCGCGGAACAAGCCGGTCAAATTGGCGTTGTCGAGACTCTGCTGCGGGCCGCCGTGCAAGCGGGTAATCCGGAGGCGATTGCGGCACTCCTGACCTGCCTGGAACGGCAACGGAAATGGGTGCAAGAAATTGAGTTGTGCAACCGCCTTGAAGCCCAGCAAGGTATCCGCGCGTCGTCCAACTGGAACGCAGTTCGGGCGCAGGCTTATGCCGAAATCGGCCGCGCACCCGAAGCGATGCAGGCGGTCAACAACGCTGGGAAAAGTGCCGACATCATCCTTCTCAAAGCCCATATTCTCTGCACGTTTGAACGGTACCCCGAAGCCCTCACATTGATTCAGGGGATTTTGACCGAACCGAACGTGACGCCCAAACTGAAACAGAGTGCGCAACTGCGTCTCACGGAAGTTTACAACGGCTTGAAGCAGTTTGACAAAGCCGATGTGGTCTACCGGGAGTTGCTCGAAGACAACCCGGATAGCGTCTTGGTCCTCAACAACTACGCCTATAACATGGCGGACCAAGGCCGCAACCTAGCCGATGCCGAAGTGATGATCCGCCGGGCCATCGAAATCGAACAGGATGAAAAAATCCGCGCCGGTTCCCCCGACGTGAATCGCGGAATTTACCTCGACAGCCTCGGCTGGATTCTGTTCCGTCGCGGCAAGTTAGCCGACGCCAAAACCGTCCTCGAACAAGCCGCCCAGTCCGCCGACGGCGCCCCCGATGCGACCGTGTGGGACCACCTCGGGGATGTCTACTTCCGCATCGGCGAACAAACCAAAGCCCGTACCGCCTGGACCAAAGCCGCCGAGTTGTTCAAAGACAACCACCAAGGCCGCCAACAAGGTCGCCGCGACGAAGTGCTGCGGAAGATTCAGCAGTGAGTGGGACAAAACTGGACGAACGCATGTGGTCGTTTACGGCTGATTCGCCCACCACTCGAAGCAGTGTTCCTTGACACCTACCGGGTTGAAATTGTTTTTATCCAAGATGAATTCTTCACCTGTGATTTCTTGTAGCGCAAACCCCCAGGGTAGTTGGTCATTCTTGTATCGCTCCATGATGTGTGCAATAGCCGGTCGTCCAATTGCGATAATCTTGCGATAACTTTCCGAGTTCAGATAGTCGTTGACATTTGAACTGAACATGACGGAATCGCAATGCAGTTGCCATTCCTCTGCAAGTGCGTCGAACGTATCAACCACTTCGAGAGTTTTCATCGCGTGACCTCCGGATGGATTTGATTGTGGAATGGAGTAAAGTTTGGACCAACTCCAACATGACTGGCTATCCACGAGTGCGTGTGTTTCATTTCTTCACATAGACAGCAACAGGCTCACCATACGCTGGGCCGGTCAAATCATCCGGTGTTTCGTGGCGAATTTGTGGACCCTGGCCCAATTTGCTGCTGTAGGTTCCGTCCAGTCGCTGAATTGCGCCGTGCGTAATCACCCGAATACTTTCGTCGAGATTGTTCCTGGCGTACACGACAATTTTTTCGGTTCCGGATTCCAAACCCGTCTCCATGTCAACTGACCGAGAGAATCCAACGGCCGCATATACATCATCCATGATTGAAAACGGTTCGTCACCGCATCCTGTTTAAGGATTCACCCACTGATTGTGGTTGCCCAATGTATGTGCAATGCAATTGTAATCACCTGTGGCAGGGGCTTCAACTTCGTAGTTGTCGCCCAAGTTGGGAAAAACTTTGTCAAGAACTGGCTGGATGTTAATCCGTTGATCGGGGTATTTGGTCTTATCCATTGGGCCAATTTCGTGTTCGGGCACTTACGATTAGGGCGGTCCTTGCCCAGCAACGCGATTTTCAGCACTCTACCCTTACACTCTCTTACTTCTTCGGCAGCACGCCGATTGCGCCGATGTCGCTGATGTACACGAGGTTGCCGGTGTTGTTGTCTTGGAACACTTCGATCCCGAAGGCGGTGGCCTTGGCGAACTCGGTGACGCCGCCGGCGCGGGCTTTCAGCGTCATGGCGTGTTTCCACGTCACGCCTTGGCCGGTTTTGGTTTCGGCGGGTGGGGCGGTGGCAATCGCGCCGGTTTCGCTGACGTAGATCAAGCCGCCGGTGTTTTCGTCGCGGAACACTTCGATGCCGTAGCTCTTCGTGTCCTTGCCGAAGTCGGCTTCGTCGGCTTTGCGGGTCCGCAGTGTCAGGCCGTACAGAGCCTTCGGGGCTTTCACTTTGTCCGGTGCCGGTGCGGTACTCGGGGCGGGGGCCGTGGCGATGGACGCGGTGTCGCTGATGTAGATCAAACCGCCGGTGTTGCCGTCCTTGAAGACTTCGATACCGAACTTCGCGGTGTCTTTGCCGAACGCTTTTTCGTTCGCGCCGCGGACTTTCACAATCAAGGCGTGGTGCCAGACGGGTTCCTTGTCGGTTAGCACGCTACTCGGCGGGTCGGCTAACGCCAGAGTCGCTTTCTCGGAAACATAAAGCAACTTACCGGAGGCCGCATCCTTGAACGCTTCCACGCCGAACTTGGCCGTGGTCGCGGTGAACTTGTCTTCGTCCCCTTTGCGGGCACGCAAATCGTGGGCGAACAACCAGCCCGCTTTTTTATCCGTACCGATGGCAGGCATCGGGGCCACCGTCAGGAAGCCCGCTTGGGTGATGACGACCACCGCGCCAGTAGCATCGTCCTTGAAGAACTCCACGCCGATCTTGGGCGTGTCCTTATCAAAGTCGGTCGTGCCTCCTTTACGAACCCGCAGGTCGTGGGCATACGCCCAGGTTGGCTTTGTCGTGGCTTCTTGGGCGTTGGCTAATCCGGTTAGGGCAATTACTAGCCCGAGCAATGTGAAGAACCGCGTCGTCATCGGAAGAACCTCGTGGGGGGAATTCGTGTGTGGTGTTAGTTGAATGTCGAAGGTTGTCAGGCGGTGGCACATCTTGCCCAGCTTAGCATATCGTTGCAATCGACCCACGTTTTCATCCAGTCTGTTACACAAAGGTAGAACACGCCCCAGGTCGCGTGGTCGCTGCAATCTTTTGATTTTGCCGCAGCGATTGCTTAAAGTCGCGCCAATCTTGAGATTTTCTGGTGAAAAACGCTTGACCCGCGATTTATCTGCCGGTATGACCCCCCCGCTTTCACACACTCTTTCCGAGACGGGGTTTCAACCCCCCGGTTCGGAACAGGCAGCACACCGCAGGATGCGGGCTGTCTGCGAGCGCGGGTCGGACGTTGGGTCGGGGGACTCAGACTGACTCGCCGCTTGGCTCGCACAGAGAGTTGTGGGTTGCTGTGAAGCAAACTCACGCTTCGGTGCGCGGAGATGTGCCGGGCACTTGCAGTTGGTCTTCGATATGGAGGGGAAGGAGGCCATGGTGTTCCACGGTAATCAGTGGGGGTGGCGGGCGATGGCAGTTCGACTGCTGCTCGCTCCAGTAGTGGCCGCCGGCGTTGCAGTGCCCGCGGTCGCACAAACGAGTTCACAACCACAACGTCCGGTGAGCGCTCAAGTCGCGCCCCGGAACGGTGACCCGAATGAGTTGCTCCGTCAGGGCCGCGACGCCCTCAAGGCAGGCCAACTCGACCGGGCACAAGACCTAGCGAAACAATCAGACGCCACCAATGCGTCCGGCCGGTGGGGGTTGTTCGACGACACCCCGGAATCGCTGGAAAAAGACATCTTGGCGGCCCGCGTGAAAGTCGGCAAGGCGGACGCCGAGCGGCTCACAAAGGCAGCCAAGGAGCTGTTCGCCAAACCGGCCAAGACAGCCGGGGAGCGAATCGCCAACCTCGATCAAGCGTACACTTTGGCCGACCAGGCCCAAGCGAAAGCGGGACCGAGCGATTTCTTCGACGACCTGTTCGGGAGCAGTGATCGCCCCGAAAAGTTGAAGAAAGAGATCGACGCAACGCGAGCCGCGTTGCGGAAAGCCAACCCTGGCGTGGTCGCAACCGCCAAGGCCCCGGCCGCAACCGCCAAGGCCCCGACCGCAACCAAGAACGCAAACTGGGCGACACCCAACGGCGTTCAACAAGCCAGTGCAATTGGTCGCCCAACGGACGCGAAGAGCGTCGTGCCAGCATCGGGCATCGTGCCACCCGCACCGATGATTCCGGTGACTTCGGCAAACCCTCGTCTCGACGCCGTCAAGTTGGTCGCGGACGGGCGAACGCTGTTGCGAACGGGGAAACTCGTTGAAGCAAAAGCCAAGGCTGCCGAAGCGCTGCGGTTGAATGCAAACTTCACGACCACGGAAGACTCGCCCGCAAGTCTGGCCCGTGACGTGATGACCGAAGGCAAGTCGCAAGTGGACTTCCTCGTCCGGGATGCCGAAAACCGCGTGGTGAACAAAGAGTTCGCCAAGGCGGAGGACTCCCTGACGAAAGCGTCCACAATCGCGGCCGGCCTCGGCTTCCAAACTCGCCCGATCGAAGACCAATTGACCACCATCCGCCGCATCGCGTCGGGTGACGGTGTTGCTTCAACGATCGCGGCGAACGTGCCGACCTTGCCTTCGATTTCGACGTTGGCTCCCGCCATCGTTGTGCCTGCGGTTGAGACACCGAAGGGACCCGAGGTTGTCACGAACCTTGTCGTTCCTGTTGTCCCAAGCGTGCCCGGCACCCCGGTGACAACGCCAACCGTGGCCGCCCTCACGACACCGGCCTTGCCGGGTGTTGTGATGCCGACCCCGATGGTGACACCGACCGCACCGACGCCAGTTGTGCCGACCGTAGCCACGGCGTTGACTGGTGCTCAACTGCTCACGCAAGCTCGGGTTTCGCTACGAAGCAACGACCTGGAAATGGCCCGGAAACTCGCGGTCCAGTCGTTCAATGCGGACACGTCCGCAAAGGGCGAAGCCCAAGAGTTGTTGCGGGAAATCGACGCCGAATCGTCACTCAAGCGACGCGCGGAAACGACGGCCTCGTTCAAAAACGCGGTCGGCCTGTTCCAACAAAAGCAGTACGATCAGGCCATCGCCGTCTTCAAGATTCTGGACGCGGACAAGCTCACCACCGACCAGAAGAAAGAGTACGAGTCGATCTGCAACCTGTGCGAAACGGAAGTGGCCAAGCTCAAAGCGCCGTCCACACCCGTGACCACGGTGCAGTCGATCTCCAGTGACCCTGTGGCACCGAAGCCCGTGATCCCTGGCATTTTGCCGACGCCACAATCCGCACCCGGCACCGGGTTGACGGACCAAGTGAAAGCACTGGGCGAAGTCGAGTTCCAACGCCTGCGGTCGGAAGGTCTCGAATCCGAAGCGAAGGCCCGCGACCTGTACAACAAGGGCGAAACCGACGTGGCGATTCAGATGCTGAACGACTTCACCAACAAGGTGAAATCGTCCACGCTGTCACCGAACCGTCAGTCGATGCTGTTAACCTCGGTCACCCGGCGGCTCGAAGGCTTCCAGATCATGAAGCGGCAGATGGACTTCTACAAGTCCGAAGCCACGAACAAGATCGACTCGCGCACGAAAGTCGTCGGCAAGCAACTCGCGGAAGCGCAGAAGCAAGACGAGATCAAGAAAAAGGTCACCGAAGTCAACGAGTTGATGAAGAAGAAGTCCTACCGCCAAGCGGAAGAACTCGCTCTCCAAGTCAAGTCGATGGACCCGGACGATCCGACGCTCACCGCCATCTACGAGATGACCAAGCGGCAACGCCGGGTCGAGGACTACGCGAAGCTCAAGAGTGACAAGGAACTGATGTTCCTCGAAGGTTTGAACGGCGCGGAAGAAGTTGGCCCGAGTGTCAACTCGAAGCACCCGCTTCACGTGGACCCGGAACGGGCGATGATTGCCCGGTTGCGGGGCACCGGCTCGGAGTTGTACTTCAAGTCGATGTCGCCGGCGGAACGGGAGATCGAAGTCAAACTCGAACGCCCGATGTCCGTGGACTTCCCTCAGGGAACGTCGTTGTCGGAAGCGATTAGCAGCGTCCGCGCTAAGGCGGGGCTGAACATCACGATCGACACCGCCTCCATCAGCGGCGAGCAGATTTCGCTCGACCAAATTCTGGTGAACGAATCGCTGAAGGATCTTTCGTTGCGGAACGTGTTGACCGTGCTTCTCGACAAGGCTTCGCTGAAGTACGTCGTGGAGAACGATGTCATCCGGATCACGACGGAGAAGAAGGCACGCGGCAAGCTCTACACCAAGGTCTTCTCGGTGATGGAACTGGTCACGCCAATCCCAGACTTCGCGTTGGCGCCGCACCAATCGGTGGCCAAGGCGTTGGCGGGACAATCGAACCCCACTCCGGCTTGGGAGCCAGGACGGAACGGGACTTCGGTATTCAACCCGAACAGCGGCAAAGGTCTCGGCGGCGGCGAGTTAACGAGCGGGTCAATGCCGGGCTACAACGGCATGGGCGGTTCCGCCCTGCTGCAAAACGACAACAAGAACAGCCCGATGGCTTCGTCCGCCACGCTGGCCAACAGCGGTCGGTCGAACCACAGTGCCCAACTGATGCGACTCATCACGGGAATGGTGAAGCCGTACTCGTGGGCCGACGTTGGTGGGGCCGGCAAGCTGGATTACTTCGACATCGGGGGCGCGCTGGTCGTTAACCAAACGGCGGACGTGATCCGTGAAGTACAAGACTTGCTCGAAGCCCTTCGCAAGCTGCAAGAAGTGTCGGTCTCCGTTGAGATTCGCGTGATCTCGCTGTCCGAATCGTTCTTTGAACGCATCGGCGTCGATTTCGCCATGAACATCAAGACGAAGAACCGCGGCAACTTTGAACAGTCGTTGACGACCGGCCAGTTCGCACCGGAACCGTTCATCAACAGCATCAACGCTCACAACGTGACCGTGGGCTACAACCCGACGGCGGGCGGCTTCACCCCAGACTTGAACGTGCCAGTCCGCACGAACTCGTTCGGCCTCGGCGTGCCAGCCTTCGGCGGGTACCCTGGTCCGGGCAACGGCGGCCTCGGGTTGGGCCTGGCGTTCCTCAACGACATCCAGGTTTTCATGTTCATGGAAGCCGCCTCGGGTGACCGTCGGGTGAACATCATGCAGGCCCCGAAGATCACGTTGTTCAACGGTCAAACCTCGACGGTGTTCGTCAGCGACTTCGCGTTCTTCACGACTGGTCTCGACGTGATTAACGTCGGCGGGCAGTTCGTGTACATCCCGCGAAACGTGCCGATCCCCGTCGGCAACAGCCCAAGCCCTCCTGGCGTGCAAGCGGGCCAAGGGACACCCGGCGTGACCGTGACCGTGCAAGCCATCGTCTCCGCGGACCGTCGGTTCGTCCGGCTGAACATGGCCCCGACGCTAACCAGCTTGACGAGTGCGACCGTGCCACTGTTCCCGGTGACGGCGTTCATCACGCCCGTCTTCGAGGGTGGTTCGCAAGGCGTGCCGATTCCGTTCACCCAGTTCTTCCAACAGCCTTCGATCTCGGAAATCAACGTCCAAACGACGGTGGCGATCCCAGACGGCGGTACGGTGGTGCTTGGTGGCCTGAAGACGCTCGCCGAAGGTCGGAACGAATTCGGCCCGCCCGTCCTGAGCCAGATTCCTTACGTCAATCGGTTGTTCCGCAACCAAGGCATTGGACGCGAAACCCGGCACATCATGATTATGGTGACGCCGCGAATCATCATCCAATCCGAGGAAGAGTTCAACCAAACCGGCTCCGCACCGGGGATCACGGCACCCAACCAGTAAGTGGTGAGTGGATAGTGATGAGTGGTTAGAACGAGTAAGAAGTGAAACAAAGCCCATGCACGATCGTGCATGGGCTTTGTTCGTCCGTGGGCTTTTGTTGTTACGCCAGGGCGGCGCGCTTGGTGGCGATCAATTTCAACAACGACTTCTGCGGGTCGGCGAACTTGGCTAAGCCTTCCGCCATCAGGGTTTCTTCGAGTTTGGTCATGTCCACTTTTGCATCAATGTCGGCGAGCACGTCGGCGGGTGGCAGTTCGTGGACGTGCTTGGTGAAGGTACGACCGCTTTCTTGCACGGCTTTGTTCGTGGCCGGCGGGTTGGTCTCGATGTCACTGCCCGCGAAGGCTTCCACGTACTTCCACGCCGGGTCTTCTTTCTTCTTGGTCCCGGTGCTGGCGAAGATCATTTCTTGATGGAGAGCAAACCCCTTGTTCGCCCAGAACTGCTGGTTGAGCGCCCAAATGCGTTTGGCGTTCACGATGCCAACTTGCCCTTGGGCGGCGGGGATCAGCGTGGGAACGGCTTTGTCCGTGTACACGTCCAGACGGCTAACGAAGATGCTATACACCGTCTTCACTTTCTCTTTGTCGGTGCGGCGCATCGCACCCCGGTAGCAGGCATCGCGGGCGATTTTGTACTGCCGTTCGCTGAAGATCAGCGTGACGTTAATCGCCACTCCAGCGGCGACGAGTTCTTCGAGTGCGGCTAGTCCGCCTTCGGTGGCGGGGACTTTAATCATGCGGTTCGTGTGCCCCGCCGCCCACTTTTTGCCGAGTGAGATGTACTGTGCGGTCCGCTCTGCCACCAGCAGGTTCCGGGCAATGTCTTCCAACAGTGGGTCCAGTTCAAAGCTCACCCAGCCGTCGTT
Organism: Fimbriiglobus sp.; assembly: GCA_043785105.1. Taxonomy (GTDB): domain Bacteria; phylum Planctomycetota; class Planctomycetia; order Gemmatales; family Gemmataceae; genus Fimbriiglobus. The sequence continues at coordinate 17,871 of JAYVXO010000035.1, read as the reverse complement.
GCCGTTGGTCTGGTCCCAAACCGGCAGGAACACGTCTTGGGCTTTCTTGACGAGTTTGTCCGTTATTGCCCAAGCGATCGCTTCATCATCGTGCCCGGCTTTCAACAACGCGGTGATGTCCGCGTCGAACCGCCCGGTGTTGAGCAGGTCCGAAATGATGATCGGGTTCGAGGTCGCGCCCGTCGCACCCAGCGCGCGGTTCTTGGCGATTTCGTCCGGATCAACGCTATCCAACCAAAGCTTCGTGCCGGCGGCAACGAGGGATTGCAATGGGGTCATCTGAGGCTCCTAGTTGCCATGGGAATACCGTAGATGATATGAATCGACGGGGGCAACTTACACACCTGTGGCAACGCCGGGGCCGAGAACCCGGCGGACGCAGGTGTTCAGGTCGGCGGCGCGGAAGGGCTTTTGCAGGTAGATCAAGTTCGGGCCGAAGGGTAACGCGCCGAGTTCAAATTCGCTGTACCCGCTCATGAGGACGACTGGCAAATCCGGACGTAGGGCGTGAAGGTGCCCCAGCACTTCGCGGCCATCTTTGGCCGGCATCATCACGTCCAATAGCACGAAGCGGAATCGGTCCGGGCAGTCGTGGAACAGGTCCAGCGCTTCTTGCCCGTCGCCGGCTTCGACGACCATGAACCCCAGCCCGCGCAGGGCCACGCCGGCCATGTTCCGGATCGTCTGTTCGTCATCGACCACGAGCGCCACGAGCTTGGTCGCATCGGTCCAGGTGATCGGGCGAGGGGTGTTTCGCAGGACGCCCGTGTCACGCGAAGTCAGTTCGTGCTGGCACGGTAAGTACACATGAAACGTTGTGCCGGCGTTGGGTTGGCTCGTCACGCAAATCGTGCCATTGTGACTGCGGATAATGCCATGCACGACGGACAGGCCCAAGCCGCGGCCGGTGAACTTCGTCGTGTAGAAGGGTTCAAAAATGCGGTTCCGGGTGGCTTCATCCATGCCGCACCCGCTGTCGGTGACTTCGAGCCAGACGCACTCCCCCTGGAGGTGTTCGATGGAACACGTCGTGTGGTTGCCGTGTCGCGGCAGGGCCGTCGAAAACCCCGTGCGGACCGTGATGGTGCCACCGCCACTGCCCATCGCTTCCGATGCGTTTTGCACCAGGTTCAGCAGCACTTGGCGCAACTGGCTCTCATCCCCTTCGAGCCGCGGCAGGCCGGTGCCCAGTTCCACGTGCAGCACCGTCTTTTTGGACGTGGCGAGGCGGAGTAAGTCCCTGGATTCGTCGATCACGGTGTTCAAGTCCACCGGCCCACGCACCGTGTTGCCTTTGCCGGCATAGGTCAACATTTGGTAGCAAAGTTGGGCGGCATGTTCGGCGGACTTTTCGATGGGTCGCAGGAATTCGTGCAACTCGGATTCGGCGGGGATTATCTCCCGCGCCAGACTCGCGTTGCCCAGAATCCCGGTGAGTAAATTGTTGAAGTCGTGGGCGACCCCCCCGGCGAGGATGCCGAGGGATTCGAGCTTTTGCGTCTGCTGCAATTGCTCCTCAAATTGTTGCTTCTGTTCGGCTTCCTGTTTTTGCTCCGTGATGTCTTGGGTCGTGCCCACAACACGGGTCCGGTCCCGATCCTGAACGATCTTGGCGTGGACGAAGAAATGGCGAACTTGCCCGTCGGGTCGAATGAAACGATGTTCAATGTCGATCGAACCGCCTTCGACCAGGGCTTTCGCGAAACAGGTCCGCACCCGTTGACGGTCCTCCGCGTGGACGTACTCGTACATGACCTCACGGTTAAACGGAAGGTTCTGGGGCCGTCCTGTGAGGCGATACATTTCTTCCGACCCCCACACTTCCCCGGTCGCCGGGTCGCTTTCCCAACTCCCCAAGCACGCCATGTGTTGGGCTTCTGCAAGGCGGGCTTCGCTGTTCCGCAGGGATTCTTCGATCTGCTTGCGGTCCGTGATGTCTTGGTTGGTGCCGTGAAAGTGAAGGACGTTGCCGGACGCATCCCGTGTGATAACGGCATCGACCCGCATGGATCGTACTCCGCCATCGGGCCGCAGGATCCGGTATTCAAAGTTGTAGGGCATCCCGTCATTCATCGTCGCGTGCATTCGCGTCGCAATGAGGTCGCGGTCGGCGGGATGCACGCGGTCGAGAAACACGTCAAAACTCGGCGCCACCGAATGCGGTTCATAGCCCAAAACCCGAAACATCTCGTCGGACCACCACCGTTGATTGGTGCCGGGTGTCCACTCGAAGGAGCCGATCTGCGCGATCTGCTGGGCTTCGGCCAAGTTGGATTCACTGGTCCGTAAGCCTAGTTCGGCGCGTTTCCGTGTCGTGATGTCGAAATGGATGCCAATCATCTGCGCGGCTTGACCGGCACTCGCGGTCAAAACCTGCCCGTGCCCGGCTAGCCAGCGAACGTCGCCGTCCGGGAGTACAACCCGAAACTCGCCCGAGAACGGCTGGTCGGCCTGCATGGCTTCGGCTAATTTTTGCTCGACCTCCTGACGGTCCTCCGGGTGGACGCAATTCAAGAACGTCGTGAACTGCTGGTCGAACTGCCCCGGCAGAAACCCAAAGAGTTCCTCTTCCCGCGCGTCCCACACCATTCGGTCCGTGTCCCCGTGCCATTCCCAGGTGCCTAACCGGGCGGAATCCAAGGCGAGGCGGAGCCGCGCTTTGCCGTCGCGCAGCGCACTTTCCGCCCGCTTTCGCTCGGTCATTTCGAGAACGGTTCCCCGCACAACAACTCCGTGACCGCTCTTGGAAGTTGTGACCGTGGTCGAGAACCACCGGGTGGCGCCGTCCATCCGAAGTACCCGGAACTCCAGTTGCATGGTCCGCTGAATTTTGGGCATCGTCTCAATGATGTTCCGAAGAAATTGGCGGTCCTCCGGGTGGACACGCACCATCAGATCTTCCAGTTTGAACAGGTGGTCCGACCCCATGACGTTCAGCAGTTCCGCAAGAACCGGCGACCAGTACATTTCATCCTGGGTCGGCTTCCATTCCCAGTAGCCGAGTTGCGTGATCCGTTGGGCTTCTGTTAAGCGGGCTTCACTGGCGCGGAGTGAGGCTTCAATGCTTTTTCGGTGTTGCATCTCGGTTTGCAGGTCGGTCATCCGGTAGCGAACTTCCCCCTCCACCAGCGCCGTTCGCCCGGTCGCCATTAACACCAAGGCCGTCAACAGGACGGTCAGCAGCGCACCGACCCACCCCGCCGCAGTCGCGTACCGGGGACGGTGCGCGGTCATAAACGCCGCCGACGCAGTCGCTTCTAACGGCAGGATTTGGCCTGCCATTGCAAAATGCTCCGTCAACCGGCTCCCACCGGGAGCCGTGGCCAACGTGACGTCCGGTTGAGACAGGTGAATGGTAATTTGCTCGCCCAGCGTTTTTTGCACATCCTCAATCAGGACCGAGGGGTCCATCTCGACGGCAATGTAGCCGTAGATCGGCGGCTTGCCGGGATGAACTGGTAGGGAGATGTTGCCGTTCAACGTTCGGAAGCACGGGGTGACGACGCGAATGCGGGGGCGGCTTGCCGAGAAATCCACCGGGGACACCGCGATTTCTCCCGTCCGGGCGGCTTGCTCCAAGAGCGACTTCCAGAGCGGGTGGTCGGCCACATCGTACCCCTGGGGAAGCCCATCCCTGCGGGGTGAAGAACTCACGACGACGACATACTGTTGCCGCACCGTCGCTGGAATCAGTTGGCCTTGAGGCCCTGTTTCCGTGACGGCAATCGGTCCAGCGGGTGGATTGTCGGCGGTCTCAAATTTCGCCCGGCTCGCGTGGGGAATGACAACAAGTGCGGTGGCGTTGACCGTCCAGGGGACGTATTCCCGGAGGTGTTTCATTTGCCCACGGACGCTGCTCTTGTCAACTCTCGAATCCAGCAACTCTTTTTGGTGAAGGGATTGAAACCGAACGAGTGCGTGCTCCACTTCTCGAACTTCAGCCCGGATTTCCCGCACCGACGCCGCGATTTCCTGACGGAACCGATCTTCGGCCGTCTTCACTTCCCAATTCCGGGCCACTAAGAACCCGACCGCCGTCAGTGCGACCGCCGTTGCGACTGGAATCCCAACGGACCAAATCCGTTTCGACCACACGTCACGCGGTTGGCCAATGAGAGTGAGTGCGAGGGGGGCAAAGAAGACACCGCCGAGGGTGTCCGCCGACAACCACACTAACCAATCCGCGAGGAAATCGCCCCAATTGTGGACGTGCAAACAACCGAGGACCACGCTGCCAATCGTCGGCGCCAACACAGTATGCCCCGGTCCCGCCACGATCAGAAAGACGGCGATGTCCCGGACCCGCAGCAAGGCCGTGGACCCGCCCAGGATTTTCCGAATGCACCACGCCCCCAGCAATGCTTGAACCGAATAAACCGACGCCATCCCGGCGGCATAGGCCACGAACGCAGCAGGGGAAAAGTCGCTCCCACTGCGGTACCGTTGGGCGTCGATTACCAACAAGAAGAACGTGGAGAGCCAAATTCCCCAACTCGTCCGATTCCCAAAGACCAACACCGCGACAAGACCGATCCCGACCGGCGGCCACACCGCCGGGCCAATCGTTGACGAATGGGCTGTGAGCAGCGCGAGCCAACCCGTGACCGCGCACACAATTGTCGTACCCACAATCTGAACGATCCAACGTGGCAAGATCGACTCCCCGAATGATTGCTAAAAGAAATGTACCACCGGAACCGTAGAACAAGACGCTTCACCCGGCCCTGAATCGGAGCGGATTATTGTTCTGCCGAGAAGTGGAATCAGCACCGGCAGGAAAACTACGGCCCGGATAGTGGTCATAAAGGCCGTGACGGGTAGGCGACATTTTGCCGGCGGATTTTTGAACAGTTAAATAGGCAAAACTTGCTGTGTGCCCTGAAGGGGCACTGGGTTGTAGCCACGGGTGAAGCGTTTCGCGTAACCCGTGGACAGTAACTCCCGATGTCAACTCGCCCTGGAGGGGCGAAGGAATTCCGCTGCCCCTCCAGGGCAGTTGAGAAATAGCGATCCGGTTCCACGGGTTGCGCGAAGCGCTCCACCCGTGGCTACACTCCTTGACCCCTACCGGGGCCAAGAGACATGAAAAACTCACCACCACTTCGGTAAACCACACCCGCCCGTGACCTGTTTGCCGCATCTCAAAGATCACTTCACCGCCACAGTGCCTTGGCTCTTGAGCCGGTCCAGCTTCGCCTTGGTTGCAACAACTTCCGCAACGGCTGCGTCCAGCGCAACCTTGCCGGATGTTACAGCAACGTTCGCCGCGTCTGCTGCTGCTTTTGCGGGAGGCACCGCATCGGTCGCGGCCTTCACGAGTGGCGGCAGGGCCACAACTTTCGCTTGCGCTGCGGTCAGCGCCGCTTGATTGTCGGCAATGACTTTACCGAGCGCAGCGTGTTTGTCCGTTGCCGTTTTCAGAGCAACGGTACCGTCCGCGATCGCCTTTTTCGCAACGGCGAGTTCGGCGGCTTGTTGCTGGGTCACGGCCAGCGCGAGTTTTGCGGCGTTCGCCAAGTCGGGGTTCTCCGGCGCTTTCGCGGCGGCGTCCTGAATCTTCTTCGCCGTATCTGCGAAAATCGGTGCCGTCACGTCCAAGGCCGCCGCCTTGTTCACGGTTGCCGTATTTATGGACGCCCACTTATCGACTTCGGCTTTGGCTGGGACAATTTGCGGCGTGGTTGTGTTCACCACGTTGGTGTGATCCACAACGGCTTTCTGGGTCGCGGCCACTTCGGCGGTCAACTTCGCAACATTGGCTTGAGCCGCCGCGAAGGTGTCGTTCGCCAGTTTTGCTTGGGCTTGGGCTGCCGCGAAGGCGTCTGTCGTCGCCTTCACTTTCGCTTCGCCCGCCGTGACTGCTTGTTCGGTCAACTTCGTTTGCTCGGCAATTGGCAGCGGGTTGGTGTCCACGATCGCGTAAGTTTTGGCGTCCGCGACCGTCCACATCTTCAGCATCCCGGACCAATCCCCCGCGATGACCTTGGTGTTGTCGTGGCTGACCGTGACCCGCAAACCGATGTCGGCGAACGCATCAAACTGCTTCTGCATCGCGCCGTTGGCGTCCCACAATTTCGTCAGCTTATCGCGGCCCGTCGAGGCGATGCGGCCGTCCATACTAAACCGGGCGGACTCCACACCGCCGGGATGCGCCGCCCACGTCTTGACCAGACCGCCGTTTTCCATCTCCCACAGTTTGATCGTCGTATCGAGGCTTGCCGTGGCCAGTAAGTTGGAATCCGCACGCCACGAAAGATCAGTAATCATGGCCGTGTGGCCACGCAGGGAATGGAACTCCCGCGCGGTTGCCGATTCCCACACGAACACGCCGCCGTTGCGGTCCCCGGTGGCCAACAACACGCCGTCCGGGGAGAACTCCACGCTGGTCACCCAGTCCGTGTGCTTCTTGATTTGGTGCATCACGGACCCGTCGGCGATGGCGTAAACTCGCACCAGTCGCGTCGTCGTCCCGACCGCAATCATCGTCTGATCTGCGGAGATGTCTGCGGAGAGAATCGCATCGGTTTCGCTGGCGCCGACTTCCGCAACCTTGGCGCCGGTTTCAATGTTGAACAGCACCGCTTTGCCGGACGCCCCGCCCCGCCCCCCGGCCGCCAGCAAGAACTTCGCGTTGCGCGAGAACTTCAACGAGTTGATTTGGCCGTGTTCAAACGGCAACACCCCGAGCAAGTCGCCGGTGTTGGCGTGGTACAGAATCACTTGCTTCTGCCCGCCGACGGCCACGATCGGCGCCCACGGGCTTGCCGCCAGCGCCAGCACCGCACCCGGTCGGCGCGCCCGGAGAATCGGGTCGAGTTTCAGCTTACCCAACTGTGGCATCGGCGGCGGGCCTTCTGGCTTGCCCCTAGTCACCGCCTTTAATCCGATGTCTACCTTCGGCTTAACGGGGACACTGGCTTTGCTGCCGGAGTTTTCCCGCGCGCCTTGTTCGATCCACAGTCGCAACACTTCCAACTGAGCGTCCGGAATCTTGTCCGCTTTCGGCGGCATCTTCGGTTCTTCCTTGTGGGCCGACATCGTGTACAACCGCGACTTGTCCGGATCCCCCGCGGTCACGACCGCGCCCGACGCACCCCCCTGCATGGTGACGCCGAACGTCGCCATGTTCAGCCCGCCCTTCTGCTTGTCGTCGCTGTGGCAGGTCACGCAGTGCTGCTTCAACACCGGCACCACGTCGTCCACGAACGTCGGCTTCTTTGCATCCGCACCGGCATACGAAGCGGCACCGAGAACTAACACAACCGAAAGAACAACACGCAGCATATCGAGAACCTCAGGGATCAACAGAGACTCATTCCGCATCGTTCGCGTCCGGGTCCAACCCCGCCGCAATCATCTTCGCCCGCAATCGTTCCATCTTGCGTTGAAGTTCATCCGCCCGTTGGGCTTCTTGGGCCGCGAGTTGGGTTTGTCCAGCCGCACGTTTCGCTTCCGCCTCCGCCCGTTGGGTTTCTTGTGCCGCTCGTTGGGCTTGTTCAGCCGCACGCATCGCTTCGGCCTCCGCCCGTTGGGCTTGTTCAGCCGCGCGTCTCGCTTCGGCTTCGGCCCGTTGGGTTTCCTTGTCCGCCCGCTTGGCTTCCTGCGTGGCCCGACGAATTGCGTGGTCGGCTCGTGCGGCTTCCTGGGCGGCTCGTGCGCACTGTTCCAGGTAAGTCAAAAACGACCCGCCATCCGGACGGTGAATCACAAGCTCCGCGCCACTCATGTCAAACCGAACCCCCAGGCGCGGACTTCTGAACCCGTCCAGGTCCGCAAGTGCCGACAACGTCCCGGTCCGACTCCGGAGGTATCCCGTCAGCACGACATCGTCCGGGTCGTAAATGTAGAACTCTTCCACACCATGCTGTTCGTAAAACAGCCGCTTCCGGGCCATCTCGCGCGGGCCGTTACTGGGCGACAACACCTCAAACACGACTTGGGGTGCGACCCCGTTTTCGTGCCACTGCTGGTAACTTCCCCGATAACCCTTAGGCCGACCGAAGGCTACGAGCGCATCCGGGGCCACGCGGGTGGTATTGTCCCCGAGCACCGGATACCACAACAAATTCCCCGCGACGAACACGTCCGGGTTGTCCCGGAACAGGTCGTCCAACCCGCCTTGCAGGGTGACGATCCACTGGAATTGCAACGTGTTGTCCGACATCGGATTCCCATCGTCGTCGGGGTAGTCCACTACCGCGGGTGACTGAGACTCGGCGGGAACAATCATGGTTGATCCTCCGGCAGCACGATACCCGCAGCCTTCAACTTGGCGTGCAATTGCTTCAACTGACGGTCCAGTTCATCCGCCCGTTTTGCTTGTTCCGCTTGCTCCAGGTACGTTCGGAACTGCCCGCCATCGGGGCGATGAACGACCAGTTCATCACCACTCGTGTCAAACCGAATGCCCAGTCGCGGGCTGATAAAACCGTGCAACTCGTCGATTGCCGCAAACATCCCTTCCCGATCCCGGCGATAACCCGTCAACACGGCATAGTCTGGGTCGTAGATGTAGTATTCCTCCACGCCGTACTCTTCATAAAAGAGCAGTTTCCTCGCCATCTCACCCGGTCGGTTCCCAGGCGACAGCACCTCGAACACCACGTGCGGCGCGATCCCGTTTTCTTCCCATTGCCGATAGCTGCCGCGATAGCCCTTGGGCCGATCGAACGCCACGAGGGTATCGGGGGCGACGCAAATTTTGTTGTTCCCGAGCACGGGGTACCAGAACAAATCACCGGCTACGAACACGTCCGGGCGATCCCGAAACAGGTCGTCGAGACCACCCTGAAGGGTGACGATCCACCGAAACTGGAGAGTGTTATCAGCCATCGGTTTACCGTCACTCTCTGGGTAGTCGATTGCTGCAGGAACGAGTGTTCCCAGTGCTGCGGTCATGGTGTTTCCTCCGGCAACTCGATACCCGCTGCCTTCAACTTGGCGTGTAACTGTTCTAACTTTTGCTGAAGCATCTCCGCCCGTGCGGCTTGTTCGGAAAGTTCCAAGTTGGTCCGGAACCTTCGACCATCCGGGCGGTAGACCACCAACTCGTCGCCGCTCATGTCGAACCGAATCCCGAGTCGCGGGCTGACGTAACCCTGCAGTTTGGGTATTGCCATGAAATCTCCGTTTTGGTCGCGGCGTTGTCCAGTTAACCGCACGGAATCCGGGTCGTAAATGTAATATTCTTCGACCCCGTGCTGTTCGTAGAAGAGTAGTTTCCGGGCCATCTCACCCGGTCGGTTCCCCGGTGACAGCACCTCGAACACGACTTGCGGTGCGATACCACTTTCGCGCCATTGTTGATAGCTCCCACGAAACGCCTTCGATCGACCGAACACGACCATCACGTCCGGCGCGGTTCGGGTCTTGTTGTCTCCTTCAACGGGGTACCACAGCAAATCCCCAGCAATGAGTACGTCCGGCTGGTCTCGGAATAAGTCATCAAGGCCACACTTCAGCGTGACAATCCAATGAAACTGGAGCATGTTGTCGGACATCGGATTCCCGTCTTGATCGGGGTAGTCAATCGTCTCAGGGATTAATGTCCCCAGTGCTGCGGTCATGAAATCACCTCTCCCGAATTCGTGCCAGACCTCTCGCCAGTTTAACCGCCGCCCGTCTGCGCTGGAACCTCCATTAGTGGTTGAACATGAACTCGCGGGAGTTGAGGACGGCCCAGAAGATGTCTTCGAGGGTTTGTTGCTTGTTGGTGGCCACGGTTACCACGTCCGTGAGCTTCTTCAACTCGTCGGGTTTTGGGGCGCGGGCCAAGGCGCGGATGTACATCTGTTCCAGGATTTGCGGCGTGGTCTTCTTGTCTTGGAGCATCTTACCGATGAAGTTGCCGGCCTGAATCTTCGGCCCGACGGTGTCGCCGTTCATCAAGTGAAGGCTTTGCGACAGGGTCGGTTCGAGCCGGACCTCGCAGGCGCACACCGTTTCGCGGGACGGCCGGCCGAACGTCGTCAGGAAGTAGTTGCTGGTCTGGCCGTCCGCGATTTGCACCGCGCGGGCGCCTTGCGGCAGGCCGGGGAACTTGTTCTTGGTGTCGGTCACTTGGCTAATCACGTCCAGCATCGTCTCGGCCCGAATCCGCCGAATCGGACCACGCGCAAAGTTGCGGCTATCGCTTTCGTTCGACTTGGTGGCCAGGGTCGTGCGTTGGTACGTCGCACTCGTGCAGATGTCCCGGACCAGCTTTTTGAAGTCGTACTTGTAGCCGGTAAACTTCTTGCCCAGTTCGTCGAGCAATTCTTGATTGGACGCCGGGTTGCTGATCCGCACGTCGTCCACTTCGTTGATGATGCCCATGCCGAAGAAGTGGTTCCACACCATGTTCGCCAAGTTCTTCGCAAAGTACGGGTTCTCCGGGGAGGCCAGCCAGTTCGCCAGCACGACGCGGCGGTCCTTGCCCGCGACATCGGCGACCGCACCGCCGAGAAACTTCGGCGGCATCGGCTTCGCGCGAATGGGGTGGTTCACTTCACCGCCCCCGGCGTTGAACACGATGATCTCGCGCGGGTCGTCGGCTTGCTTGCGGCCCACTTGCGTGAAGAAGGACGCCAGCCCGTAGTAGTCGTCCATCGTCCAGCGGTCGAACGGGTGGTTGTGGCACTGCGCACACTGAATCCGCATCCCCATGAACACCTGCGCCACGTTTTCCGTGACCTTCACGATGTCGCGTTCGATCTGGTAGTAATTGGTCGGCGGGTTCTTGAACGTGCCGCCGTTCGCGCCAAGTAACTCCCGCACCCATTCATCGGTCGAGACGTTGCGGGCGATTTTGTCTTGCAGCCACGTGTAGTAAAGTAGCATTGCCTTCGGACTGACTTCGTTCGACGAGCGGATTTGCAATAACTCCGCCCACTTCAGCACCCACAGTTCCGCGAACTCTTTGCGGTCCAACAGTTCGTCCACGAGCAGTTCGCGTTTGTTCGGCAGCGTCGAAACCAGGAACCGGGCGTGTTCCTCCGGCGTTGGCAAGCCGCCGGTCACGTCCAGATAGACGCGCCGCAAGAAGGTTTGGTCGTCGCAAATCCCCGACGGTTCGATGCGGAGCTTCTTCAGCTTCGCGTTCACGAAGGTGTCGATGTAGTTATTTTCAACGGTGTTCGGGAACTGGAACTGCTGGCCTTTTGGCAACGTGATGAACGGCACGCCAATCGTGTACGTGTGGAACCGCGCCATGATGAACGCTTCGCCGCGTTCACCGGCAGTCACGGTGCCGTCGCCGTCGGACGCGATCTTGGCGGCGGTTTCGTTGTTCGTCAGAAACAACGCCAAGCTGGTCACGTCGCGGTCGGTGCCGTCGGAGTATTTGGCCCGCACGACGATGCGTTGCTTCTCGCCTTTGCCGTCCAGCACCGCCGACGGCGGGTAGACTTCGATGCCCGTCGGCGTGGCCACGGTGGGGGCGTCGAGTGGCGCGTCGGCTTCCAGCCAGCGGATCAACGTCTGGTAGTATTCGTCGCCTTCGCTGATCTTCTTGCCCCCGGTGTGCGGCACCTTGCCACAGGTTTTTTCCACGAGCATGGACTCCGCAGGCAGCGCCAAGTTGATGCGCCGACCGTTCAACTCGCGGGTGAGCCGGTAGTGGTCCCCGTCGGGGTCGAAGCCGAACAACGAGATACGGAAGCCGTCCTTACCGCGTGCCGCGCCGTGGCAACTGCCGCTGTTGCACCCCGACCGCAGGAACACCGGCATCACGTCCAACTTGAAGCTGATCGGGCGGTCTTCCTTGGCCTTCACAACTTTCACGGGCACTTTCACCGTTTGCCCGGCGGCGGTCACGGTCATCTCGGTGACGCCGTCCGCCAACGGCACCACGGCGAAGCCTTCGCGCTTAACCAACGCCGGGTTGGTGAACGCAACCTGGGCTTCCGCCGAGACATCACGGGTCAGCCCGTCCGGGAACGTCGCCTGCACCACGAACGTCTGCCGATCGCGTGACGTTTCGAGGTTAATGTCGGGCGGGTAAACCGCGACCTTGACCGGCGTTTGCGCCGATGCTACGCCGGACAACCCGAACACCATCAAAGTTGCAATGGAAAGAATCGAACGCATAAGAATCAGCCTCGGAGGAGGTTTGTGTTTTGCGATGAACGAGACGAATTACTGCTTCTAGGACTTCAAATCCACTTCAGCCCCAACGCTCTCCGAATCGGAGAGGGGAACACTCTTCCTCCCTCCCCGTCTGCGGGGAGGGCCGGGGTGGGGTCGAACCAGCCACACGAGGCAAAAGCATCCCCGCTACGGGAGGGAGCCATCAACCCCCCTCAGTCCCCCCGCACGCGGGGGGAAGGAAGATGGAAGTCCCCGTCTGCGGGGAGGGCCGGGGTGGGGTTGCTTCTTCCTAACTCTTCTTCGCGTCCGGCCTCTTCTCGGCTTTTTCGCGTTGCTCTTGTTCGAGCCGGAGTTGTTCGAGGCGGGTCAAGCGTTTGGCAACAACGGGTGCTGCGACAACGGGGGCAGGAGCCGCAACCGGGGCGGCGGCAGTTGTGGCTTTCGGTGGTAACGGCACGTCAACGCGGAACTCGCCACCGCCGACGTTGTGGTATATCGTCTCGCCGTTGTGCGTGACAATCACCTGACAGAACGTCCAGTGTTTACCCGCCGGCGTGGTCTTGTCGGTGGCGACATCGAAGGCGATTTCCTTCAAGTCCTTCGTTAACTCGCGGTCGGGTGCCACGGCTTTCGCGGGGAGGCCGATGAGCTTGACGACGGCCTTGCCTTCAAACGGCGTGTTGACTTGGACTTTGCAAAACACCTGCGACTTCGCCCCTTGTTCGACGGCGGATCGCTCTTGCACGAAGGATACGAACGGCGGCGCGATTTCGACCGTAAACAGTTGGCTCGAAGTCCAAACCGGGCCTTTCCCCGCATCGCCGACGGCGATGATCGCGGTCTTCCACTTCCGTGCTACGGCGTTGGGTGCGGCGTTGAACGGCAGCAGCACTTCGGTCGCGTTTTCGGCAATCACCGCTGAACCCTGAATGCCCGTACCCGGTGGCGTGAACAGCGGGTAAACCGTGATGGCACCCTTGAACCCCGCCGCGCGTTTGGCCACGATTTTCAAGTTCATCGAGCCGTTCTGGACCACGGGCGCTTTGGGTTCGATCACTTCGATCGAATACGGTGCGGCCTCGGTCACCGCGACGGCGATTTGGTTTGTGTACAAGCGGTGAAACACGGTATTGTTGACCCCGAGGTTGAAGTTCACATCCAGATCCGTGCGGGTATTCGCCAACACCTTCGCATCAAGTGGTTTCACTTGAACATCTGCGAGCAAACCACCCACGGGGGCGTCGGCTTTGGCTTCAAACACCACCGGGACAAGGTTCAACCCCGGATCGACGGGGTCCGTGTGGATCGTTAACCCCGGTGGCAATTTGTCCAAAGCCACCGTGGCAGCACCACCCCAATCAGCGCGGTTCGCAACCACCATCGTGGCAAACCGCCCGCCCTTCGGCACGGTGATCGACTGCCGATCCTGGTTCGAGAGGTTGTTGCCATCGACCTTCGGAATGCTCGTCGTCGTGATGGGTTGAATCGTGGTCAACTCGATGCGGTAGAAGTAATCGACGCCACCCTTGCGGAGGTGGTCGTGGAGCCAGACGTAGTATTCACCGTCTTGCGGAGCCGTGAACCGCAGGTAGCTGTCCGGTCCGGCGCTGTCGTCGTTTCCCGCGATGTACGCACCCAGTGCGGCACCGTTGGCATTGCTAATGTGCATGACCGAATCGAGTGCCGACCCGAGGCGACGGGCGTAGCAATGCACATCAAAAACCTGGCCCTTCTTCGCCGCGAACTTGTAGTAGTCCTGTTCATTCGGTTGGGTCAACACGCCGTTGAACGCACACGGTGGCGTACCAACTAAGCTGAACGGCGGGCTGGTCGGGAGTTCGATGACGTTGGGCAAATCGCTGAGCCGAAACTTGAAGCCGGTCGGGTTGATCCCGTCCGGCGTTTGGCAGTGGAGGCGGAAGTTCGGATCGGCGACGGCGGGCAGTTTGATCTTCTGCTTCACCTCGCCCAGCGGATCGCCGATGAACCGGACTTCGACCTCGTCGCCGGGTTTCCCACCTGCTGGAACGATCGCCGTGGGGCGCGGGAAGTTGCCGACGTGCAGCCGGTATTGGGCGCCACCGCCGTAGGAGCTTTCGCGGATTTGGATGATGTACTTGCCGTCCGCCGGGACCACGATTGAACACCCGCCGTCTTGGCCACTGAGCGCCGAATCGTCCGCAATCGCTAGTTCAAACCGCTTGCTATCCAGGATCGCAATGTACGGATCCCAGAACCCGCCACCCAACCGCATCCCTTCGACTTCCGCCGACAGCCGTTGGCCCTTCTTGCACTCGACCACGTAGTAATCCACGTCTTCGCTGCCGATGGCGCCGTGAACTGTTGTGTTGAGCGCGATCGCTTGCGGTTTGTCGAAATCGTTGTTCGGTTCTTTCTCGTCCACAACTGGCAACGCGCCGACCCAGAACGTGCGGAGGTCGGACAAACCGGACGCGGTTCGCAAGCGGAAGAAGTGTTCCCCCAGTACGCAATCCGGCGCGATCACAACCGTGGCTTTGACCGACGCATCGTTGACCACTTCCAACTTTTTGACCACGATCCCCGGACGGTAGACCAACACTTCCTGCGCGTCCGCCAATCGTCCGCCTTGGAATGTCAGCACCGCTTCCGTACCCCGCTGGGCGCCGCGCGGCTGGACGATCCCGAGAGACGGCGACGCGGCAAAGGATTGACCGACCAGAAGGCCGACAGCGCCGACAGCAAGCAGGAACCGAACCATCATGTTGTCAATCCTTGGGGTGAAACGGGTTCTTGTAGGTCGTGGTCGAGGCTTTGCGAGGCCCGACACGAACGAGCGAACGGGAAAAGATCAGCCCTGTTGTTCGTGGGAGTCGCGTGTCGGGCCTCGTCGCAAAGCCTCCTCGACCACGACCTACAAATCTCCAACTACGCCAGCAGTTCCTTGCGGGTGTGGCCTTCGCGGACGATGTCGATCGGGCGGTCGCCGGGGGACATCAGCTTCTTGGTCGCGTCGATGCCGAGGCAGTCGTACACCGTGTGGGCCATGTCTTCGACCGTCAGGGCGTCCTCTTCGGGTTCGCTTGCGGTACTGTCGGACTTGCCGTACACGAGGCCCTTTTTGATCCCGCCGCCTGCCAGCATGATGCTGAAGACCTTCGGCCAGTGGTCCCGACCGGCGGTGCCGTTGATCTTCGGCGTGCGACCGAACTCGCTGCTCACCATGACGAGTGTCTTTTCCAACATGCCTTTACTTTCCAGGTCACGGATCAGTGCGGCGAGCGCTTGGTCGAATTGCGGCAACTGGCTTCGGGTGCCACCGGCGATGCCGTTGTGCAAGTCCCATCCGCCGTAGTGCATCGTCACGAACCGCACCCCGGATTCGACAAGTCGGCGTGCCAACAGCATCCGCTGCCCTGCCGCGTTGCGACCGTATTGGTCACGCAGCGGGGCGGGTTCCTTTTCGATGTCGAACGCAGCGCGGGCTTTGTCGCTCGATATCAGGCCGTAAGCGCGTTGGTAGAACGTGTCCATCGCGTCGAGGTTGTCGGACTTTTCCTTGCCCCGGAAGTGTTCGTTCACCGTGTCCATCAGTTGGCGACGGCTCGTGAACCGATCCGGCGTCACGCCGCCGGGCAGTTGCAGGTCTTGCACCTTAAAGCCCGCGTTGGCCGGGTCGGAACCCAAACTGAACGGCCCGTAAGCACTCGACAAGTACCCGTTCCCGGCGAAGTTGGTCACGATATTCGGCACCGCCACGTAGGGCGGCAGGTTGTTGCGTACCCCGAGTTCGTGGCTAACGACAGTGCCCATGCTCGGGAAGGTCAACGCCGGGCTGGGGCGGTACCCGGTGAACATGTTGTGCGTGCCGCGCTCGTGGGCCGCTTCGCCGTGGGTCATGCTGCGGACGACCGTGATCTTGTCCGCAATACTCGCCATCTGCTTGAAACATTCATTGAACTGCACGCCTTCCAGCTTGGTCTGAATCGGCGTCATTTCCCCGCGATATTCCACTGGTGCGAACGGCTTCGGATCCCAACTCTCCTGATGCGCCATACCACCGGGCAAAAAGATATGAATGCACGCCTCCGCCTTCGGCCCCTTCGGTGCGGGTTGGGTCGTGCCGGGCGGCGCGGGGGTCGGGTTCGCCCCTTGTGCGGTCTGGAGTCGAAGGTATTGGTCCAACGTTAACCCGAGGCCACCGAGGAACCCCACGTGCAGGAACGATCGCCGCGAAAGTGGTGATCCGAGGCATTGCAAATTCATCACTATTCAGGCTCCTGGTAACAGTCGCGGTCAAAAAGGCTCACGCGCCTGGCGTGTTCACAAAACAATCAAACTGGGGGATTTAGTCCGTGCAACACGTTTGTCCCACGTTAGACGTGGCGAAACAGGTGTTGAGTTCCAATTCTAGGTTTACAAGGAACCCGAGATCGCCGGTTGGCCGGACGGGTTCTCCAGGTTATTCAACAACCGCCAGCCCGAAAACCACGGCTGGGGTACAGGGGGGAGTCCACTCGGCAGTAGCAACAGGATAGGTAGAAAACTGTTCCAGGTCAACGTGCAAAATTGAGACGCTCTGAAATTAGTCTTGCCTTGCTCTTAACTCGCAGGGTTTGGTGGTGCCCGCAAGTGTATCCCAGGTGGCTCGTATGGGTGAGAACGCAGATTCAAGACGATGCCGCACTGGTGCATCATTAACAGATCACCACGGCGGCCACGAACGTTTCCGTGGGCCGCCGGCATCGGATCGCCCGCGAGTTCCGGTGGGCGGAGTTGCTCCGAGTCACTTCCAGGCGTGAAACACGGCCCGGTTGCTCCGAGGTTCATCGAGCAACGTGAGATCAGGGGGTTGGGTCGGGTCGTAAGTCCGACTGTAAACTTCTGCCCTCTTGAACCCCACTTCCAGCAGCATGGCAATCACGCAGGCTTCGTTCGGCCCGCACCAGTTGCTCGAGTCCCCGTTCAACTCGGAACCGGCGTAGAAGGCCATCGCCGGTCGGTTGATGACCGTGAGGTCAACGTGCGTCTCCAGGATCAACAGACCGCCGGCCACCGCCGACACCTTCTCCAGGGCGAGCAGCGGGTGCCGCATGTGGTACAACACCCCGAGGAATATCACCACGTCGAACACCCCGGTGTTCTCCGGGGTGACATCCAGCACGTCGATTTCGCGGTCCTCGACCTTGGAGTCAAGGGCCTCTCGGGCCAAGTCGAACCCGGCCTTCGATCCCCATCCTGGACCGTTCCAGCAAAAGTAGTCCACCGCCATGACCCGATCGGCCCCGCGGCGCTCGGCCTCGAACGCGAAAAACCCGTTCCAGGCACAGAAATCCAGTACCGACTTGCCGGTGAGGTCGGCGGGCATCCCGATGGTCTGGAGCTTCTGCGGGCTTGCGTCAAGGCCGGGTGTGACGACCCCATTCCCGAGGTCAATCGTGTGGAACCATTGAATCTCCGCGACCCGCCGTTGTAGTTCGTCGATCTGCATAGCGTCTGAACTCCTTTGACCCTCATGTTACGCTAAAATACCCACCGGGCCAGTATCGAAGGGTTGCGACAAATTTTTCCGGAGGGCGTCACGAAAGTTGACGGGAAATGTGTTCACGATTCTGGCATTTTTGTGTCTTCAGGCCGACGGCCTGGGAGCACTCAGCCCAGGCCATCGGCCTGAAAACCGGGCGACTTGTGTCCAAACGGTCCACCATCAAATACGACGCTCTCCCCTATTATACTCTGCCCGGTAGTAAATGATCTTTTTCTGTGAGCTAGATTCTGTTCTACTCTCCTTCTCACAACGGAAGGGAGTCCCGAATGGCCGCCTGG
>JAYVXO010000034.1:0-8245 GCA_043785105.1 Fimbriiglobus sp. | reverse complement strand
GGCGTCAGCGGGCGCGGGCGGGGAAGTTTCAGATCGAGAACCTCGGCAAGAAGCGGGTGTTTTCGGACTACCGCGTGACGAACCCGGAGTCGGGCGGGCAGTACACGGTCACGGTCCACGGGTTCGATGTCGGCGATAACGTCTGTTCCTGTCCGGACTTTAAGTCAAACACACTCGGGACGTGTAAGCACATCGAAGCGGTTCTCGAAACGCTGAAGGACGATCTGCCCGCCCACTTGCAGAAGAAGAAATCGACGTTCACGCGGCCCGAGGTGTACTTGCACTACGGCGAAGCGCTACAACTCGGCCTGCACCTGCCGCAACGGCACTCGGACAAGCTCGGCGTGATGGCGAAACGGTTTTTCGACGACAAGGGGTTGTGGTCCGGTCGTGGCCGTTACGAAGACTTCATCCCGGCGGTCGAAGCGGTCCCGGAAGAAGTGACCGTGATGTCCGACGCGATGGACTTCCTGGACCGGGAAGTCGAACTGACCGAAATGCGCAACCGCGAGGAAGCGTGGTTAAAGCAACTCGAAGCCGGCACGCTGGATCTGCAACTACTGAATGTGCCGCTTTACGATTATCAGATGCGTGGCGTGCTGTTCCTGGCGTGCCGGGGGCGGTGCATTCTCGGCGATGACATGGGCCTCGGGAAGACGCTGCAAACACTGGCCGCGATCGAGTTGCTGGCCCGCGAACGCGGCATCGGGCGGGTGCTGGTCGTGGCGCCGTCGTCGGTGAAGTACCAGTGGGAATCGGAGATTAAACGCTTCACGCCACGGGCGGTGCAGGTCATCGACGGCAGCCCGGACGACCGCAAGGAGCAGTATTCCGCGCCGACGTTTTACCGGCTGGTGAACTACGAGCAAGTCGTCCGCGATCGGGAAGCCATCAACGCCTGGAAGCCGGATGTCATCGTGTTGGATGAAGCGCAGCGGATCAAAAATTGGGAGTCGAAGACCTCCAAGGAAGTCAAAAAGCTCCGCAGCCGGTACGCGATTGTGTTGAGCGGGACGCCGCTCGAAAACAAGCTCGAAGAACTGTACAGCATCGTGCAGTTCGTCGATGAACGCCGCTTCGGGCCGGCGTTTCAGTTCTTGCAGGACCACCGCGTACTCGATGCGAACGGCAACCTGACCGGCTACCGCAACCTCGACAAAATCCGCGAGAAACTCGAACCGATCTTCCTGCGCCGCACACGTGGCGAAGTTCTTACGCAACTCCCGGAACGCACCGATAGCACCGTCTTCGTGGAACTTTCGGAGGAACAGCGAATCCCTTACGAAGACCAGCGCACCACCCTGGCACGACTGCTGCAAAAAGGCTACCTGACGGACATCGACCGCAAGCGCATCCTGGCTTGTCTCGTGAACATGCGGATGCTGTGTGACAGCACGTTCCTGTTCGATAAGCAAACCAACGTCTCCCCGAAGCTCGACGAATTCAACGAGCTGATTTTGGAACTGACCGCCGTCACCAACGCGGCCACGGACACCGGAGTGGGCCACAAGGTCGTCGTGTTCAGCCAGTGGGAAACGATGATCGTGAAGGCGGCCGAGGTGCTGGATCGGCTCGGCGTGGGGTACGTGATTTTGCACGGCGGGTTGCCGGGGAAGGATCGCAAGGCGGTGATGGAGAAGTTCAAAACCGACACGAGTTGTCGCGTGTTTCTGAGTACCGATGCGGGCGGCGTCGGGTTGAACCTGCAAGTCGCGGACACCGTCGTGAACCTAGAGCTACCCTGGAACCCGGCGGTGTTGGAACAGCGAATCGCCCGCGTCCACCGCATGGGGCAAAGTCGCCCGGTGCGGGTCGTGAACTTGGTCACGCGAGGCACGATCGAAGAACGGGTGTTGAAAACGTTGGCGTCCAAGCAAGACCTGTTCGCGGGCGTGTTCGAGGGGGACGATGACGCGATCGCGTTCGGGGCGGTGAACCAATCGAGCTTCCTGGACGGCCTCCGCGAAATCCTCGGCGAGCCGAAACCCGAACTTCCGGTTCCGGTACCGACTGTCGTAACCCAACACCCATTGGCGGGGATGTTAGCGGAAGCCGATGGCACAGCTTTTTGGCAAGCGGCCACGGCGTTAATTGCCGCGATGACCAAACTCGTCGAAGCTGGGAAACTCCGGGAAGCCGACACTGGGAAATTGCGACTGGCAACAGAATCGCTCAGTCACGCCCTCAAGCCTCCCGGTTCGATGCCACCGACAACTTGAGAAAAATTGTCATTCGCGCGCAAGATTTCTCATGTAAACTGTATTTCAGGTGAGAGGTATCCTCGACGAATCAACATCCTTCGGAGTACACCATGAATATCAAGCACCTCATGCTCGGCGGCCTGTTCGCAGCCGCCCTGACGATCGGCACGGCCAACACGGCCTCCGCCCAAGTGTTCTTCGGCCCCGGCTTTGGCCCCACGTACCAACAATCCACGTTCGTCACACCGAACGGTGGCATCGTGAACCGGACTTCGACCTATGATCCGTTTATTGGGCAAAGCACATACAACAAGACCTACGTGAACCCATACACCGGCATGTCCAGCCAGCGGCAATTCGTCTCCGGCCCCGGCTACTCCTACGGCACCAATTACGGCTACTCGAACGGGTATGGCAACGGTTACGGCTACATCCCCCAACAACCGTTACCTGTGGGCTTGTCACCCGGCTTCGCCACGAGTTCTTATTACAACGCGACCCCGGTCTACACCCCGGTGTACGGGTATCGCTCGAACTATGTGAATCCGTATGTGTATCGTCCGGGGTTCAACTTCAATTTTAACTTTGGGCGCTAGTAAATTGACGAGGCCGGAAAGCCCACGAACGATCGTTCGTGGGCTTTGTTTGTTTCAGAGGG
Source organism: Fimbriiglobus sp. (assembly GCA_043785105.1). GTDB lineage: Bacteria > Planctomycetota > Planctomycetia > Gemmatales > Gemmataceae > Fimbriiglobus. The sequence continues at coordinate 5,386 of JAYVXO010000034.1, read as the reverse complement.
GTGAAGCCAGGGCTTCGCCCCGTTTGCGTTGCCGGTAATACTTCAAACCCGGCACGAAGAACGACACCGCCGACACAATCCCAAAGAGTAAGTGCCCGATTTGCGGCAGGGCGGCCATGAGCATTGCGGTGATGAAGTAGCACACGGCGGCGACGTAAAACTGCCCGGATAGTGTCCCCGCTTTAACAAGGAAGACGACACCGGCGATGAGCGGTAAGACCGGGGACAACGTCAGCGAATCTTGGCCTTTGACCACTTCGATCAAGAACAACCCGATACTGGCGATTATACTTCCTGCCCATGCGTGGGCGATTTGTCGTTCGACGAACATCACCGGCCCGCCGCGACGACGGAGCCGCCAGAAGATGCTGCCCCACGTCACGAGGCCACTACCCCACAAGGCAAGGTAAGCCCCGTGCGACTCGACGTGGAGCCAAGCCAGCACCTGAGTCAGGAAGCAGAGCAAGAAGATCATCAAGCTGTGCCACATCCACAACAGGCCCCAGTTTTCCAGCACCGCCGCGTGGTGGGTTTCCCGCATCAGCCGCGACACGAACGAACCCAGGCTGCCCGCTTGAACCGACATCGGTTCGCCGGCCAGAAATGCGTCCAAGTCGGCTGCCAACTCTGAAGCGGTGGCGTACCGAAGGTCGAGCGGTTTTTGCAAGCACTTTAGGCAAACCAGTTCCAGATCGCGGTCCACGGTTGGAACCAGATCGCGTGGCGGAACCGGCTCCTGTTCTAAAACCATCAGCAATGTATCGACGGGGTTTGAAGCACGAAACGGCGGTCGCCCGGTTAGCAGTTCGTAAAGAATCGCCCCCAACGAATACACGTCGGCGGCGGCAGTGATGTCCTTGCGACTGGTCGCCTGTTCCGGCGCCATGTAACTCGGCGTCCCGACGACCGCCCCGGTCCGCGTCAACGTGTCGGCCCGGTCCACGACTTTTGCTAACCCGAAGTCCGTGACCATCGGTTCTGGAAGGGCCGGGGGCGTCAGGTTCGAGGAATGAGTGGACCCGATCGACCCAACGTGGCCAGTCCCGGACAAGAGGATGTTCGAGGGCTTCAAATCCCGGTGCAAGATGCCGTTGTCGTGGGCGTGTTGCACCGCACCCGCAATGATGCTCACTAAACGGGCTGCTTCACGCGGTGCCAGCGGGCCTTCGGTGACGACCCGCTGCGCCAGCGTCTGGCCTTCAACGTATTCCATGCAAAAAAACGCTTGGCCATCGACGCTGCCGACTTCGTGGACCGTGACGATGTTCGGATGATGCAACCGCGCCGTCGCTTCCCCCTCGGCCCGAAACCGTGCCCGATCGGACGGCGTGGCCATGTGGGCTTCCCGCACCATCTTGAGCGCGACGATGCGGTTGAGCGACTTCTGCCGCGCCTTGTACACGATGCCCATGCCGCCACGGCCCAACACCGACTGCAACTCGAAATCGCCGAACTCCCGTGGCAACACGCCGGACGAATCGTCCACGATTTCCGGCGACGGGTGCAACCCGTCCGGTGACGCAATCGTGGACACAAACGGCACGTTTTTGGCCATCTGCGCGAACTGCGCGATCGCCCACAACTCCCGCAACTCGTCCACCAAATCCGGATGAGCCTTCGCCACCGCCTCCACACTGGCCACCCGCCCCGCCCGCAAATCGTGCGACAGCGATTCAATCAGCACCGCCAAGCGTTCGTCCCGGTCGAAGTCAACAGTCACTGGATTCACTAGGCACCGACTGGTTGTTCTGGACTCAATTCCGTCCACTATTATGATACACAAGTCGATCCGATGACCCTGGAGGTCTGATCATGCCAATCCACGACTGGACTCGCGTTCGCGCCAATCGCTTTCATCACTTTCACCAAACTTGGACGCCACAAATCGCAGCCGCATTGAACGGCGGATTGCTGCCTGACGGCTACACGGCCATGACCGAGCAAATCACCGGCGGCCCCGAACCGGATGTCGTCACGTTGTCGTTGCCAATCAGTCCAGGTGTTAGTGAACCGGGTGGCATCATGGTCGCGGATTTTCCACCCCGCGTTCAATTACGGATTGAGTCCGATGCCGTCCTTTACGCTCGGAAGGCGAACCGGGTTGTTGTGCGACACCCGGATGGTGCGGTAGTGGCCGTGATCGAGATTGTTTCACCGGGCAATAAAGATAGTCGCCACGCAATCCACTCGTTTATCCGCAAGGCCGTGTCATTCCTACACGCCGGTGTAAACCTATTAATCGTGGACCTGTTCCCGCCATCGAAGCGAGACCCGCAAGGTGTTCACAAACTGATCTGGGACCGCATTCGGGACGAACACTTTGAATTGCCCAATAACAAACGACTGACAGTCGTGGCATACTCCTCCGGAACCACGATCACTGGGTACGTCGAACCGATGGCCGTGGGCGACGAGTTGCCCGATATGCCGCTGTTCCTGTCCCCGGACCGATACGTGCCGTGCCCACTTGCCGCAACCTACCAGGCTTCGTGGGACGTGTTTCCGCGTGCGTTGAAAGGCCCACTGGAAAGCTAACGCACCCACGAAAGCCCACGAATTATTATTCGTGGGCTTTGCTTTCCCTCACTTATTCTTCGTCGTAATACTCAGCTAGCGCGGCGCCGGCGAGGCCACCCAGTTCGGCTTCTTCGGGGTATTCGATGTCGATTTGGACGTAGCCGAAGGGTTCGCGGGGGTCGATGCGGACGACGAGGTCGATGAGGCGTTGGTCGAGGTCGAACGTGAGCCAGCCGATTTCTTGTGGCTCCATTCTCGCATCGGGGAGACCGGCAGTGATGGTGAAGTCCGGGCGTTCCGGGGAAAGTAACCGAGAAACGCTGCGTAATGCGGGCTTCAATTCCGGGAAGAGTTCTTCCGACACGGTCGCAATTTCCCAGTCCCGGCCATCAACTCGGTGGTACAACATCGCGTCGGTTTCGCCGAACCGAACCTCCATCCGCGTGGCGTTGTCGCGCAACGACATCAGGATGCCGATGATCCAAAACCGCCGTGCGTCGGGTTCCGTGCGAAGTTGATGCGTCGAAGTGTACGCCAGCACAATCATCTCCCAGGCGGTCGATTAAGTGGATTGCGAATCTTGCGTCGGCAGCAGCACTTCCCGCAGTCGGCGAAGGGCACGGAGGTACCGCATGGAGGCAGCGGCTTCGGTCAGCTTCAGCATTTTCGCCACGTCTTGGTTGGCCAGTTGTTCGTGGTGCCGCATCAGGATAATTTCCCGGTCGTCGTCGGCGAGTTCGTTGATCGCGTTCGAGAGCCGTCGGGCCAGTTCGCCTTGAATCGCTTCGGACGCGGGCGTGCGTTCAGTGTCCATCAACTGGGCAACTAGCGAGTTCGACGAATCGTCCGCCCACGCCGGTCGGGCAATCGGTTGTTCCCGATCCACACTTCGCCGTTGCGCTAACCGATGTCGGCGGTGCGTGTCAATGATGCGATCTTGGGCGAGGTGGCGTAGCCATAAATGGAACGGCATGTCCGGCGATTTTAGGTAGTCCGTCAAGCGTTGATTGGCTTCGATCAACACGTCTTGTACGATGTCGGACGCATCCACCCGTCGCGCCAACACCGGGTCGAGCCGCAACCCGATGACTTTGCGCAGCGGTTCGCGGAACTTTCCGAACAGGTTATCGACGGCTCCGTCTTTGCCTTGACGGGCTTCATCGAGCAGTCGATCAGTGTCTTCGCGTGTTGGCCACATCGTGTCATTTTCGGCTTGCGTATTGCGGAGCAGCAACGAGAAGAGGATCTTCCGTTTGCTCTGTAAACCTAATTGTAGACAAGATCGGGGAAAATGTCGGTCCGATGTCGCCTTGGCACGGCAGTTGTCATCGTCTGATGACGGCATATCGTGCCTAGAGCTAGTTCGCACTCAAGGAATTTCGCGCATGAATTGGATCCTACCTGCTGGCACGGCGGCACTGATCTTCGATTGTGACGGGACGCTCGCGGACACGATGCCGATTCACTTCCGCGCGTGGACGGCGATGTTGTCCCGGCACGGCATTCCGTTTTCCGAGACGCGGTTCTATCAACTCGGCGGAATGCCCACGTCAAAGATCATCCGGCTTGTGGCGGACGAAAGTGGCGTTGCGGTTCACGATGTGGATGAAATGGTTCACGAAAAAGAGCGGATGTTCTTGGAGTTTCTACCGGAAGTTCGCGGCATCGACGTGGTCACGGCCATTGCCGCCAGCCATCGCGGGCAGTTGCCGATGGCCGTGGCCAGTGGCGGCTACCGCGACGTGGTGCGGCAGACGTTGGAAAAGATCGGCGTGCAGGATTGGTTCGACACAATGGTGTGCGCCGAAGACACCCCGCACCACAAACCCGAACCCCACGTGTTCCTCGAAGCCGCCCACCGCCTCCGCGTGCCGCCCACAAAGTGCGTCGTGTTTGAAGACACCGACATCGGCCTCGAAGCCGCGAACCGTGCCGGAATGCACGGCGTCGATGTGCGAGCATGGTTACGGTAACCGCGACCAACTCACAACACCTTCGATCATCAGAGATGAAGTTGATGCGAGTCGAGTCAGAGCTATACCCCATCCGAGTCGAAATCTACAGTTTACTGAGCGTTCCGATTGCCTACGTTCAGAGAGCGGGTGGGTGGAGTCGATGTGTTTTTCGAAGAATCACGGATGATCCGGCCTGATTTGCAGCAGAGGGGTCAAACACCGGACGATTTGCGGCGTCTGGCGACGGACGCCGATCACCCGCGAACGCGGGAGCGGTTTCTCGCGTGGTACGGCATAGCCATTGGGCACGCCAACGCCACCCCGTGGGCGGAGCCAATCGACCGCTGTGACGAGTGCGTGATGGGTCGGGTTCACTCCGACAACGAACGCGGGCCGGACGCGATGGCCGATCGTCGCACGGGTGGCCACCCCCTGTTTTGCGTCGGAATTCGCCGAGCAGATCGTCGCGACCGTCCAACAAACCGAACCCCACACGCCCGGCCTGCCCGGTCGTGGCGGGACGTTGAAGACGCTGCGGCTGTGGGTCGGCGACAAGCTGCAACGGGTGGTGTCGCGTTCGCCGCGGCACACACTGTTGCGGGCGGGCGGGTTGAGTTGGAAGAAGTGCCAGAAGCTGTTGGGTCAACGGAATCCGCACAAGCGGGCGGCCGTGTTGGAGCGATTTCTGGGCCGTGACGAGCGGGTCATGCGTCGGGATGTCGGGCGGATTCAAACTCTGCCCGGTAGCAAAGGATCTTTTTTTGTGAGCCATGTTCTGGTCTACTCTCCTTCTCACAACGGAAGGGAGTCTCGCATGGCCACTTGGTTTCGACCCACGCTTTCGACCGCCGAACAAGATGCCGTTTTGGCGGACCGCAACCACCATCCCGATCCGATCGTCCGACGCAAACTGA
>JAYVXO010000033.1:0-24108 GCA_043785105.1 Fimbriiglobus sp. | reverse complement strand
GGCGAAGTGAGCCTGATTGATGCCCGCAAAGGTGTGAAGATGTTCGAGGAGGTCCGCGTGCCCGTCCTCGGCATCATCGAGAACATGAGCTACTTCATTTCCGGCGACGGCCAGAAGCACGCCATCTTTGGTACCGGCGGCGGGCAGAAGTTAGCCAGCGAATCGGGCGTGCCATTTCTCGGGGAAATTCCGATCGACCCCCGAGTCGCGGAGTGTGGTAATACCGGCGAACCGATCGTCCGCAAGTACGCCGATTCGCTGGTCTCGAAGGCGTACATCACACTCGCGCAAACCGTCGTGAACGAAATGCTGAAGCACCCGCAAGCCGGCGCCCTGCCGGAAGTGGAACTGTAACGGCTACTCCGCCAGCGACATCCCCGGTGTGGCCTTGGCGAGGCGTTTTAGGAAGTCTTTGATGGGGTACTCCGTCTCCGATTGCAGTGTGGTCATCCCATCCGGTTGATCGACTAGCACAACGGAAATTTTCTTCGGGCGGATGATGGCAAGTGCGTGGACGAAGTAGGCCGGGGCAATCAGCAGTCGCACCGTGATGTTGTCGTCCGGGACGTGTTCATCCAGCCACGTGAGCGCGGCGTCCAACTTCGCGGCGACTGGGGATTCGCCGAGTTGTTGCACTTCCAGTTCATCCGACCCGAAGGCGTGTGCGTGCGACATCGCCATGTGCGTGGCACTGTTGGCGGTCCGCACGAGGTGGCACCACATGCCGGACGGCGTGACAAGCAACGTCAAGTTCTCGGGCGGCTTCGTGACCTGTTGCACCGTCAAGTAACAGATGGCCAACGATTCCGCGACAGCCGGTTGCTTGAGTGGCGCTGACGCCATGCCCAGCACCGTGGCTTTGGGCGGCGGCAGGAAGTTCGATAACTGCGTCGCCACGGATTGGACCGCTTTGGCAGAGAGTGGATCGGCGTTGGCCATGACTAATTCCCCCGCTTTTTGAAGACACCGAACGAGTACGCCCACCAGCCCATTCCGAGCGCCTGCACGATCACCTGGTAGTTGCAAATTCGTGTGCCGAACATCGGGTCGAGAAGTTGGTACATGCCGTTCGCGTTCATGCCGACGATCAGGACAACGTGACCGCCGCCGCCGTCCCACAACCAACCCACCTCAACTGGCCGCTTCGCTTGCAATTCTTGAAGGAGTTGGGCCGGGAAGATTACTTTCCGTTCACTCCGTGAGTCGATCCCCACGTGATCGTAGACTTTGCCGATCCCGTCAAACTGCGACGGCTGATCGCACTTCGTGGTGCTGCCGGTCACGCAACACGTTGTTTGGGTGTGTAAAAAGTTGGCTAACTCGCACTGCTTGATGTTGGGCACCGTCAGGTAGGTTGCGACCATTTGGGTACACGCCGCCCAGCACCACTGAGCTTGGGTTTGCATCACCAAATCGACACCCAACACGATGGATGTCGGGGTGAGCGTGTCCGCCGCCGCGAGGGATGGAATGCCCGGCGGTTTCCGGAGTGCTTTGATGGGAATCGGTGTCGTCACACGCAGAGGCATACGGAACTCCAGGTAAGCGATCTCAAAGCCGGCTGCGACCCCTGCCGGGGTCGTGACAATTCGTGTCAGAAACCTGGGGTGTCGCTGCGCTCAACCCCAGGCTAATCGCTGCAATCCCTACCGGGATAAAAACTAAGCAGGTCGAAGCATCCCGGTAGGGCACCCACTCAATACCCGATACCCGATACCCGATACCCGATACCCGATACCCGATACCCGATACCCGAATTTACTTCTTCCCGAGTTGGCCCGTTGCGGCTTTCACGACGGCGTCTGTGGTGAAGCCGAAATACTTTTGCAAGTCCTTAAGCGGGGCGGAGGCGCCGAAGGTGTGCATCCCGATGATGACGCCGGTGGTTCCCGCGTAGCGTTCCCAACCGAAGGTGCTGGCCATCTCGACACAAACGCGGGCCGTGACGGCAGGGGGGAGAACCGTGTCGCGGTACTCCTTCGATTGCTTCTCGAACAGTTCCCACGATGGCAAACTCACGAGCCGCACCTTCACGCCGTCGGCTTTCAGTTTCTCGAAGGCTTCCACGCAAATCGGCAGTTCGCTGCCAGTGGCAATCAGGATCACGTCTGGCGTACCTGCGATAGCATCGGCCAGGACATAGCCGCCTTTCGCCGTGCCACTTGCGGGCGCATACTTGGTGCGATCGAGCGTCGGCAGGGCTTGTCGGGAGAGCGCCAGGACAACGGGGTGGTGCTTCTCTTGGACGGCGTAGCGGTACGCCTCGGCGACTTCGTTCGCGTCACCGGGCCGCAACACGACCAGGTTCGGAACGGCCCGCAAACTGGCAATTTGCTCGATCGGTTGGTGGGTCGGGCCGTCTTCCCCGACGCCGATGCTGTCGTGGGTGAAGATGTAAATCAGTGGGATTTCCGAGAGGGCTGCGAGCCGGATCGGCGTGCGACCGTAATCACTGAAGATCAGAAACCCAGCGGCGAACGGCCGCAGTTTCGAGAGCGACAAGCCGTTGGTGATCCCGCCCATCGCGTGTTCGCGCACGCCGAAGTGCAAGTTGCGCCCGGCGTAGGACTTCGCTTGAAAATCACCCGCCCCTTCAAACAACAACCGCGAGTTGTTCGACTTGGCCAAGTCCGCCGACCCGCCGATCATCCACGGAATCGCCTTGGCAATCGCGTTGAGTACCTTGCCCGAAGACTCTCGGGTTGCCAACCCCTTGGCGTCCGGTGGGAACACGGGGATCGACGCTTCCCAACCGGCGGGCAGGTCGCGTTTGTCCATTGCTTCGAGTTGCGTGGCCAGTTCGGGGAACGTCGCTTTGTACTGGGTGAATTGGGAACTCCACGCGGCATGGAGTTCCGCGCCCCGCTTGCCGACGTGGTTTTTGAAGTGGTCGTAAACGCCGTCCGGCACCAGGAATTTGGCGTCTTCGGGCCAGCCGTAGAACTTCTTGGTGAGTTTGATTTCGGCGTCACCCAGCGGGGAACCGTGGGCGTCCGGGGAGTTCTCTTTGTTCGGCGAACCGTAGCCAATTCGGCATTTCACGACCACGAACGTCGGGCGGTCGGTGGTCTTCTGGAAGTTTTCGAGCGCCGCAGAAAGTTGCGCCGTGTCGTTCGCATCACTCACATGTAGGACGTTCCAGCCATACGCCAGGAACCGGGCGGCGACATTTTCCGTAAAGGCCAAATCGGTGTGGCCGTCGATCGTCACCGTGTTGTCGTCGTACAGCCAGCAGAGGTTGTTGAGCTTTAAGTGCGCGGCCAACGACGCGGCTTCACTGGAGATGCCTTCCATCATGCAGCCGTCGCCGCAGATGGTGTAAACGTTGAACTGGAAGAGGTCTTCAAACCCCGCTTTGCCGTAGTTCGCGGTCAACCACTTCGACGCGATCGCCATCCCGACGGAGTTCGCACACCCTTGCCCCAGTGGGCCGGTCGTGGTCTCCACGCCGGAGGTCATGAACGATTCGGGGTGCCCAGGGGTGACACTGTGGAGTTGGCGGAAGTGCTTGATTTCATCGAGCGTGACGTTTTTTTTGCCGTCCGATTCGACCACGCCGGCCAGGTGCAGCACTGAGTACAGCAGCATCGAAGCGTGGCCGTTCGACAACACGAAACGGTCGCGGCCGATCCACGTCGGGCTTTGGGGGTCGTACCGCAGGAAGCGCTGCCAGATGGTGTACGCAACCGGCGCCAACCCCATCGGGGCGCCGGGGTGGCCCGAGTTGGCCTGTTGCACGGCGTCGATCGACAGCGTGCGAATCGTGTTGATGCAGAGTTGGTCGATCGTCTCAAAAGCTGCCATGTCGTGTCGTTCTCGTGCGGACGGAGAGTAGAGTATTTTGAAACCGAGTTTCAGTCATTTCACCAGAGTGATCTTATGTAGCCGTCAACCTTTTTTAATGGTGTGAGGCTCACGTCAAGCCCACGAATGATCTTTCGTGGGCTTTCAGGCAGGAATGCGATTCCAGGGAGACACTTCTCCTCACGTACTGGTTTTCCGCGTCAACCTGTCGCTTTTGACGAATATGCCGGTTAAAAACCTTGGCATTCCTAGGGTTTCCCTGGTCTTAGCGTCGTTTTGTTTGGGAAAATCCGTGATATTCACTACTAGAACAAGGGATTTTGTTGACAAGCGGTTCCAAAACCCCTATTTTTCAAGCCGTTTCGTACCCCGAGCATCCAGGAGTGACAGTATCATGGCGAAAGAGAAGCCAGTTGAAAAAGTGGAGAAGCCCGCAAAGTCTGTGAAGTCGATGTCGAAAGGTCAATTCTTCTCCGACCTCGCGGAAGCGACCGAGTTGAAAAAAACGGACGTGGCCAAGTTGTACGAGGCCATGACCAACGTGATTCTCAAAGAACTAGGCGCGAAAGGGCCTGGCGTCTTTGCGTTGCCCGGCCTGTTCAAACTGAAAGCCCGTCGGGTCAAAGCGATCAAGGGTGGCAAATCGGTTCCGAACCGGTTCAAGCCAGGCGAGATGACCATCACCAAGGACAAGCCCGCCCATACCAAGGTGACCGCTCGTCCGCTGAAGGGGCTGAAAGAATCGTTGAAGTAACCCCACCGCAACGGCTGTGACGCACACCCCGCCAACCCCGTTGGCGGGGTGTGTTGTTTTCGACTTGCACTTTGCCCGCGTGCCGCACACACGGGTTCGCATTCTGGCGAGCCTCGGCAAACAAATTGCCGAAGCCGCGAATCAGAATTGGCCCCACTAACACCGAGTTTACTTGTGCAAGGGTTTCGGCACGCCGGCGGATGTCCGCGCGGCGCGAATGCGTTCGAGTAGGTTTTGTTTGGCAATGGCAGCCGGGTCGAGCGCGGCACTCTTCACGGAGGCGGACACGGTCGCGGGTGCCGGGGTTGCGGTCCCTTCGATGACGCCGTCCTCCGTCAAATTCACTTCCGCGATCTGCGTTTCGCCGTACATTTCGCGGAGTTCGTTGAGTCGCATCAGGCGTTCGATTTTCAAGAACGCGATTTGTTCATACGGCACGAAGAACCCGCGGCCTTCGTCGTTGGTCCCGGCTTCACGCCCTCGAACGACGACGTATTCTTTCTCCATGCGGAACAGAAAATCCATGTTGATGGACGCCCCGGACAACAGCACGAGGACAACTTTCGTGTGGTCCAGTGGCGGGATTTTGCTCAGGAGAGCTTGGACATCTTCACGTCGCATCAGTCAGCCTCGATCCAAGAGAAAACAATGAAGCCCAATCAGTTGCGAATCAATTCTAGCCGCAGCGGTGGCTTGGTGAACTGGCGGTATAGCCAGACTTGAATGACCGCCAGGAGCACGCCGCCGAACGCACAGACTATCCGCCAGTCCATCCACGCGATCGCAGCAAACCAGGGTGCGTGGATGTCGATTCCCGGAGCGGATTCCGCAACGTCGTGAATCGCGTTGATCGTCATGGCCAAGGTGGCTGTTGAAAGCGCGATCCCGGCCATCACGCCCAACGTGGGGCGAGCCAGCGCGATGGGGTCGTCCTGGTCCGTGACCAACCGGCACGAATCCCCGATGCGTTTGAGCAACTGGGTGAACAACTCGTCCGCCGATTCGGCACTGGTGAACGTGACCGTGATTCGTCGCGCGGTTTGCCGATTTGTCCCGATTTCCAGCGTGAGGGTGTCCGTCAACAATTCTGCCAGTACCCGTCGGACATCATTGGTATCAACGACGACGGCTGTTCCACCGAGAAGAGTTTCCGGGTCGCCACCTTGACGGATGGCTTCGATCACGCCCGGAGTTGGTGCCGTGTTGATCGGGCAAAGATACAACCGCGTCGCCGTCATCACAATTAAGCTGTGCGATGACACGGTCGGCGCGCACCACAGCCGTCGGCGTGGGGAGCCGGGGGGCGGGGTGTCGTGCAAATTCCGGTCGAGTACGGCCTTCATTGGTCCCAGTCCAGCAACAAGCAAAGTCGCCCGCATAACGGGAAAAACTCTACTAGTTGCTAGAACCAGAACTGCCCGCAGTCAAATCTGCGGGGGTGCGCGAGAGGTGTTAAGCGCGGGCATCAATTCGGCTGGAAATCATCAACCAACCAAGAATCGGGCGGTGAACCCCGAGTGAGTTTGAGAGTGAACTTCCGGTTTCCACCCGGCGCGATCAACTCGCCAGTGTACGTGAATGTCATGTCGTTCGCGTTGGTGTGATTCGCATTAGACACCACGGTGTAACTCGTCGCCGTGTCGCGGAAGTTGGTGAACTTGATCGACAAGATGCCACGGTTGTACCCAAGGCTCTCGTCGATGCTATCCAACGGCGGGGCGAGGCGTTTCTTCAGCGCGGGGGTCAGCAATTTGGCGAGTACACCCGATTGCTTCTGAATGTTGTTATCCAAAAACGCGGTCGCAATCAAGTTGCCGGCGACACCAGCACTTGACCCAGTCAATGGAAGATCGGTCGAACCCGCCGGGGCGACGTGCAACCAATCGAGTTGCAAGTTTGCACCCACTTTCACCATGCGGGCCACGGTCCGGCCAACGGGTGGCGTGACGGTCGGTGGGGAAGCGGTGACGATCACGGTGTCGGCGTTGATTTCACTGACGGTCACGTTCGTGGTGCCAACCTTTGTGGCCTGGTCCTTGAGCCAGTGACCCGTTTCCCAGTCCGAGTACCCCACCGCTTTGTCCGCCTCCGACGTTGGCGCGGCGATGAGCTTTTTGAACTCGACCGTCAGTAGCGTTGGCGTCGCCTTGCCATCCTTAACTGCGGTAAGCAGGTCCGTCGCGGCCTTGGTTGCTGCGCCCGGATCACCGCCTTTGCCGGGTTCCGACTTGGTGGGTTGCCCCTGGAGCGGGGCACTTTTGTTAACCACAGGCGCCGGCGTGGGGCTACCACAACCGACGATCAACCCGACCATCACAACCGCAGCTCCTGCCAACCGACCCGTGCGAACAATCCTTGCCAGCAACATGACGGACCCTCATGAAATCACAGAGTAAAGAAGTTTCCCGGCGAACCGGCTGCGTAACAGTACTTTCAACGTTTACAGCGACGCACGGGGGGATATCCTGTTTCTCAACGACATGAACCCGGATGTCCCCCATGCGTCACGTTCAGCATACCCTCACGCCGGCCGTCGTCCATTCCCTTCTCCGTGTGCTCCTGATGCAGCACGTGCCGTTGACCGACTACAAGCGGTCCGTCACGGCGAGGCAACTGGCCGACCTCTTGATCCTCATGGCCGCCACCGACCCAACGCCTGGGTCGCCGAACTCCCACTGCGAGAGTTACTCCACCGGCCGGCCGACCGTCTCGCCAGCCTCTACCCCAAAGAACGACGCATCGACGTATCCGATCGACCCTGACCGCTCGATCAAATACGTTGAAAGCACTGTTACGCAGCCGGTTCGCCGGGAGTGTCGAAGTCCAAATGCTTGCCCGGTTGGATTTCGCCCTTTATAGTCCAGTCTGCTTGTGTCTGTGTCGTCTGCCAACAAGAAGCGAGATTGCCGTGCCGATTCAGATGGAACTTCGCCGCATCATCATCAGCGAGATTGACGAACAGCAAGTGATCGTGCTGCGCGAGGTCGAAGGCGACCGCAGTTTCCCGATCGTCATCGGCTTGTTTGAAGCGACCAGTATCGACCGGCGGGTCAAAGGGATGCAAGCGCCGCGCCCGCTAACCCATGACCTGATTCACAGCATCGTGGACGAACTCGGCGGCGAGATTCAGGACATCATCATTAGTGAACTGAAAGAACACACCTACTACGCCAAGCTCCGCATCCGGCACGACGCGGAGTTGCGGGAAATCGACTGCCGCCCCAGCGACGCCATCGCCGTGGCCGTCACCGCAAAAGTCCCCATCTACGTCAACGAAGAAGTCCTCGGCGACGCGATCGACGATTGACACGTTCAGTTACGGACCACATCGACTCGTGTCGGCTAGCAACTGCTCCGCGACTTCGGCCCAGCGGGTGAAGGGTTGGTAGGGTTCGCCCATGAGGCGGAGTTCGTTGGCGCAATCGTGGCGGGCGAAGCGGCGTTCGGGGGGGACGAGGAGGGCGGCGGTAACATCGGTGAAGCCGTCTCCGGCGAAGGCGACGATACTGGTGCGGGTCAAGGCGTGCTTCACGACGGCGGATTTGTTGATGCCGGTGGTGGGGGAAAAGTACGGCGAATCGGTCGGCAACTCCATCTTCAGCCCGCGCCCGTTGCCGACCCAGTGGCCGCGACTGGCATGAACCGGCAGGCTCACCCCGGCGGCGGTCAGCAACTTCTCGATGTACCACGCACACCCCGCCGAGGCGACCACGACTTCCCAGCCGTGGGCCGCCAACAACGGCAACAACTCCGGCAAGCGCGGTTCCAATTCCATTTGCCGAATTAGTTCCAGCACCCGTTCTTCCGAAGTCGGAATGGTGCCGAAGTACGCGGCCAGACACTCGAAGTGCGTCATCTGCCCGGTGCGGTACTCGTGGTAAAAGTCCGGCGTCCCCGGCGGCATCAGTTGGTCGCGCACCAGTTGGTAGAAGTCGTTTTGAGCCAGGGTGCCGTCGAAATCGGTCACCAGAATCGCGTGCGGCATTATTCGATCCGTCCGACCAGTTCTTGGATGTTCGGAATCTGCCGATCCAGTTGAGTTTGATTGACGGTGTGATTGCGACCCTGAATTGGGTGCTGACCAGCCGTCAATTCAACGATCGGAACCCCCAGCGCACCGGACACGACCGACGCCGTGTTCGCGTCCACGACCTCGAACTGAAACATGTCTCGAAATGCGCGTCGGTTTGCCGGAGCACCGGCCCCCGTTGGATGGATGCAAAAGTGGCCGGGGCTTTGCCTCCAGACCGCGAAAATCTCGTCACCGATGGCGTTCACCACGGTGCGGAACGCGGCGGCGGACGACCGATTGGCCTGTGTGAGCCTGTTGCCGACGTAGAAATAAATCCCCGGCACCCGCACGTTGAACCGCTCCGACTGGCGGGCGAACTCCGACCGTTCGCCACCGAGCAATCGGGTGGTTCCGTAGAGCAACGACAGGACAGTCCGGACAGCCCGACGTGACGAGCCATCAGCAGAAAACGGGATAATCAGACGTTCGGCAGCCGACATGGAAAGCTCGGTGTAGATGCCGAAGCTCGGGTTGCAATCAATGAAAACCGTCACCTGATCGGTGTTCCACTTCTGTCGGACATCGCCGATTAAATCCAGAAGCCATTGATGCACTCGGGGCCAAGCGTCGTCCGGCCCAGGCTGGGCGGCATTGGTCACCCGCGCCGCCAGCATCTCTAGCTCCTCGTCGCCGGGAACCAAGTACAGGTTGCCCGGTATCATGGTGTTTCGATCGCGCACCCGCAGGAGGTAGTTCGCGCCCGCTTTGGGATTCTGATACGGGCTGGAAATCCGTTCCCGGACGTAGCCCGCAATCGTCCTTCGAGGACTGGCGCTACAAAGTTCATCCAGCGCCGCTTCGCCACGTTCCAGTCCGCCCAGGAGCATACTGGAAGCGTTCGCCTGAGGGCACATGTCAACGACCAGGACGTTCTGTTTGGGGTGTGTTCGGGCGTATTCCGCAGCAATCTGGAATGTCAGGTAGCTTTTGCCAACCCCGCCTTTGTTATTCCAGAGTGCGTATACCGACATCAGTTGCTCCCTGGTGCTCGAATCGAGACGGCATTACTGTCAACAAGAGTACGAATGATACCGATCACCACCGTTTAGTGTTACTAAATTAGCACGTCCGCGAACGGAGAAGTTGCAAGAGATCGTCCTTTGCGGTCGATTCTGAATACAATGACCGCTGGCAAGTCGATGCTTGCGACGCCGTTGTTTCGGAGATTAATGACCATGCCGACTGACTTATTGACCCTCGCCAAACAACGGGTTGTGATTCTCGATGGTGGCATGGGGACGAGCCTGCACAAGTACAAGCCGAAGGACACGGACTGGGGCTTCGGGCCGGACGGCAAGTCGCTGCTGAATCTTTCGGATGCACTGGTTTACACACACCCGGAGTGGATTGAAGAGATTCACGACGGGTTCTTTGCGGCGGGTTGTGATGCGATTGAAACGAACACGTTTAACGGTAGCAAGATCGGTTTGGGTGAGTTCAGCCTGACGGCGCAGCTCGAAGAGATCAACCGCTTCAACATTCAGATTGCGAAGAAGTCCGCGGCCAAGTTTGCGACCACAGCGCGACCCCGGTTCGTCATCGGTTCGGTCGGACCGGGCACCAAAATGCCGTCGATCATTGACCCCGCGATTTACATCGACTTCGACACGATGGCCGAAGCGTACCGACCGCAATTGCGGGTGATGATCGAAGAGCGCGTCGATGCGATTCTGATTGAGACCTGTTTCGACATCTTGGAAGCCAAGTGCGTGGCGATCACGGCCATTGAAGAGATGAAACGCGCCGGGGTTCGCATCCCGCTCATGGTGCAACTGACGATCATCGACGCCAACCAAAAGATGCTTCCCGGCACCGACATTCCGACCGCGCTGGTCACCCTCGAACCGATCGACGAGATCGACATCATCGGCATGAACTGCGGGGTGGGGCCGGACTTGATGCTCGACGCGATCAAGCACCTGAGCAAGCATTCCAAGAAGATGATTAGCGTGCTGCCGAACGCGGGGTTGCCGGAGAACCGCAACGGCGAAACGTACTTCCCGCTCGAACCCGCCGGGCTGTCCGAGTGGTTGGATCGGTTCGTTCACGAGTTCGGCGTGAACATCATTGGCGGTTGTTGCGGCACGACGAACGTTCACCTGAAGTCCGTGTGTGATCGGATTCATGGCCGGAAACCACACCCGCGAACCCCTACCTACTTGCCGATGGTGTCGAGTTTGCACGCCGCGCAGGAAGTGAACGTCGATCAACGGCCCCTGTTGGTCGGGGAGCGGACCAACACCAACGGCTCGCGGAAGTTCAAGCAACTGCTCGAAAAAGAAGACTGGCACGGCCTGACCGAGATGGCCCAAGAGCAAGAACGCGAAGGCGTTCACCTGCTGGACGTGTGTGTCGATTACGTCGGGCGGGACGGCGTGCGCGACATGAAAGAAGTCATCAAGCGGTACAACGCGGTGCTGACCAAGCCGATGATGTTGGACAGCACCGAAACGCTGGTGATTGAAGCGGCGCTCAAGCTCTGTTCCGGCAAGACGATCCTCAACAGCATCAACCTCGAAGACGGCCGCAAGACGCTCGACCCGAAGGCGAAGTTGGCGAAGAAGTACGGTGCCGGTCTGGTCGCGCTGACGATCGACGAAGTCGGCCAAGCCGACACCGCCGAGTGGAAGCTGAAGGTCGCGCAGCGGATTTACGACATCGTGGTGAATGAGTACAAGATTCCGCCGTCCGACCTGATGTTCGACCCGCTCGTGTTCCCGGTTTCGACCGGCCAGGAGCAAACCCGCAAGAGCGCCATCGCCACATTTGATGCGATCAAGCTCATCAAGGAAACGCTGCCGGGGTGCCTCACGCACGTCGGGTTGTCGAACTGCTCGTTCGGCTTGGCGCCGTACACCCGCCAAGTGCTGAACAGCATGTACTTGCATTACGCCCTGCAATACGGCCTCGATTCCGCGATTCTGCACGCCTCCAAGATCATGCCGCTGGCCAACATCGACGCGACGGGCAAGGAACTGTGCCGCCGGTTGCTGTTCGACGAGCGCACCTTCAACGACGCCGGGGACTGCGTCGAAGACCCGCTGCAAATGCTCATCGAGCACTACGCGGACAAGAAAGTCGAATCGAAGAAAGGGCAGTCCCTCGGCGACACCATCGAAGACCGGCTGCGGCAAGCAGTCATCCAGGGTCGCCGCGAAACCCTGGTCGCGGACCTGGATACCGCCCGCGAAAAGTACACGCCGATCGAGATCATCAACACGATTTTGCTCTCGGGCATGAAGGTCGTCGGCGACCTGTTCGGCAGCGGGCAAATGCAACTGCCGTTCGTGTTGCAATCCGCCGAAGTGATGAAGGCCGCCGTTGCGAACCTTGAAAAGTACATGGAAAAAGTCGAAGGCCAGGAGAAGGGCAAGATCGTGCTGGCGACCGTGAAGGGGGACGTTCACGACATCGGCAAAAACCTCGTGGACATCATCCTGACCAACAACGGCTACAAGGTGTACAACCTCGGCATCAAGCAGCCCGTCGATGCCATGATCGCGGAGTTGCAGAAGACCAAGGCCGACGCGATCGGCATGAGCGGACTGCTGGTGAAATCGACGGTCATCATGAAAGAAGACCTGATTACGCTGAACGAACGCGGCCTCAACCCCGCCGTGATCCTTGGCGGTGCGGCACTGAACCGGCGCTACGTCGAAGAGGACTTACGCAAGATCTACAAGGGCCAACTCTTCTACGGCGAAGACGCCTTCGACGGCCTGCGGATCATGGACAAGTTGGTCATCCAGAACAAAATGAAGTCCAGTCCAGCGATGGGGAAGGTACTCTTCGGCGCGGAAGAAGCGGGCATTCGTCGTACACCAGACGGCGCGGCGAAGAACGGCAAACACGCCTTCCCGGAAGCCGACGGCAGTAGCAGCGGGTACGTCAGTTCGACTAGCACGACCCGCTCCGCGAACCTGCCGAAGCCGCCGGACCTGCCGAAGCCGCCGTTCCTGGGCAGCCGGATTCGCACGGAATTTGATGTCGAAACCGTATTTAAGTACATCAACGAGCGGACCCTGTTCAGTACGCAGTGGCAGTACGTCAAAGCCGGCGTGAAGCCCGCCGAGTACGAAAAGCAGATGCAAGACGTGGCGATCCCCGCACTGGCACGACTCAAGAAACTCTGCCTCGCGGAGAAGATACTACGCCCCGCCGCCGCCTACGGGTTCTACCGGGCCGCCGCGCATGGCAACGACGTCGTGATCTACGACGAAGATGGCAAGACCGAACGCACGCGGTTCGAGTTTCCGCGCCAAAACTTCGCCGACGAACTCTGCCTCAGCGACTACCTGGAACCGCAACACAACGGCGTGGCCGTCGATTCGGTCGCGTTCCTCGCCGTGACCGCCGGGCAAGTCGTCAGCGAGCGGACCAAGTTGCTCTACGACAACAACGAGTACACCGATTACCTGTATCTACACGGCTTGGGTGTCGAGTTCGCCGAAGCGTTGGCGGAGTATTTCCACCAACAAATCCGCCGCGAATGGGGCATCGGCGCCACCGACTCGCCGACCATCGGCAAGCTGTTCAAAGGCCACTACCGTGGTCGCCGCTACGCCTTCGGCTACCCCGCGTGCCCCAACCTCGCGGACCAAACCGGCCTGTTCCAACTGATCGAACCGCAACGGGTCGGCATCACCCTGACCGAGTCGTTCCTGCTCGAACCCGAACAATCCACCACCGCAATCGTGTTCCATCACCCCAACGCCAAGTACTTTAATGTGAAGCACGGCGCGCAGATGGAATTTGAATTTGAGTAAAACATACCCGGAAAGCCCACGCACGATCGTGCGTGTGGCTCTGGCTCCCTCAGAGGAAACTGCACACAATGACTGCGAAACTGGCACTTGCGGACGGCACGGTGTTCACCGGCCGTGCATTCGGCGCCGACGGCGAAACGACCGGCGAAGTCGTCTTCAACACCAGTTTGACGGGCTACCAGGAAGTGTTGACGGACCCGTCGTATCGCGGGCAAATCGTCACGATGACGTACCCAATGATCGGCAACTACGGGACGACGGCGGACGATCAAGAGTCGCACGACGTGCAGGTGAGCGGGTTCATCGTGCGCGAACTAACGCGGGTGCCGAGCAACTATCGCAGCCATCGGGATTTGGACACGTACCTCAAAGCCAGCGGCGTGACCGGGATCGAAGGGATTGACACACGGGCTTTGGTGCGCAAATTGAGGGTGACGGGGTCGATGATGGGCGTGCTTTCGACGGTGGATTTGGATGATGCTTCCCTGATTGCCAAAGCGAAAAAAGCGGTTGGCATGGAGGGGCGGGACTTAGTCAAAGAGGTCGTCCCGGAATTGGCGTTTGAATGGACGCAGGGCTTCGGCAAACTCACGGATCACGTCCTTCCTGCACGGGTCGCGGACAAGAAAGTCGTGGCGATTGATTACGGGATGAAGTGGAACATCCTGCGCTGTCTCACGCAAGTCGGCTGCAACGTCACAGTGCTTCCGGGCACGGCCACGGCGGCAGAAGTGCTCGCGGAGAAGCCGGACGGCGTGTTTCTGTCGAACGGTCCGGGTGACCCCGCTGCCGTCGATTACGCGATTAACACGGTGAAGGGACTCATCGGCAAGACGCCGATTTTTGGCATCTGCTTGGGGCACCAGTTGCTCGGGTTGGCGTTCGGCGCCAAGACGTTCAAGCTGAAGTTCGGCCACCGGGGCGCGAACCAGCCGGTGTTGAACGCTCAGACCGGCCAAGTCGAAATCACCACGCAAAACCACGGCTTCGCCGTCGATGCCGCAACACTGCCCCCCGAAGTCGAAGCCACGCACATCAACCTGAACGACAACACACTCGAAGGCATGCGGCACAAAACGTTGCCGATCTTCAGTGTCCAATATCACCCCGAAGCCGCCGCCGGGCCGCACGATAGTAGCTACCTGTTTGAAGACTTCCGCAAGTTAATGGGGTAAGATACCTCCGTGAAGCCACGTGACATCAACACACTGAATCGGATGATCCCCATGCGTTGGCTTTTCACCCTCGTCATTGCTGCCAACACGCTCACATTCACACTTGCCGTAGAACCCATCACGCACGGGACGATTGCGTTTACTTCGGACGACGTGACGAACAACGTCCCGGAGCGGTATCGGTTGGCGCCGCACTCGTTCGAGTTTGAACGGCAGTTGAAGTACGACTTGAAGGGCAGCGAAGTCGAGGTTTTCTCGATCCGCTTTCCGTCGCCGATCGAGACGAAATTTGCCGTGAACAACACGGTCCACTGCGAATACTTCAAACCCAAGAAGGCTGGTAAATTCCCCGCCGTAGTCGTGTTAGACATTCTCGACGGCGCCGGCGTTGTATCCCGTGGCGAAGCCATGTGGCTAGCTGTCCACGACATCCCCGCACTTTGCATCACGATGCCGTTCTACGGCCCACGACGACCGCCTGAGAGCCTGAACGGCAAACAACGGCTTCTCTCCACGGACACGACGCGAAGTATCGACAACGTTCGCCAAGTTGTGCTCGATTCGCGTCGGGCTGTTGCGTGGCTGGCCGCTCAACCGGAAGTGGACGCGGACAAAATCGGGGTCGTTGGCACGAGCTTGGGTAGCTTCATGGGCGGACTTCTCGCTGCAGCCGAACCGCGCGTTTCCGTGGCGTGTTTGTTGTTGGGCGGCGGTGGGTTGGTCGATTCGTTCGCGGATCATCCGCAAGCCGGGTTAGTGTTTCGGGCCATGCAACTCGTCGGCATTTCCCGCGACGGTTTGAAGAAGCTGATCGCGCCCGTCGATCCCCTCACGTTCGCGGATCAACTCAAACTGAAGCGACTGCTGTTGATTGCCGCCAGTCGGGATGATGTGGTCCCACCGATTGCCATGAAGCGACTCTGGGAAGCAACCGGACAACCGAAGATCGTCTGGCTCGATTCCACGCACGTCGGGGCCGCGTTCTACGCCTTCACG
Source organism: Fimbriiglobus sp. (assembly GCA_043785105.1). GTDB lineage: Bacteria > Planctomycetota > Planctomycetia > Gemmatales > Gemmataceae > Fimbriiglobus. Next base: position 8,541 of record JAYVXO010000033.1, on the reverse strand, counting down.
GCGATGAACGCGGTGATCGAACATTTGAAGCGGTAGTTTCCCCAGAATTTCCAAATAGTCACACTTGGCTGGTGAATCCCCATCTTTACGGAGTTAACTGGCAACTGTTAACCGATGGAAGCATCTTTCACGCGGATTCTGAATTGATGTTCAAGATCAGTTCTTAGCCCGATGTGCCATAACCCATTCAAAACAGACGTGTTGGGGCACCTAGAACACTTTTCGACGAAGTGCAACCCGATTGGCATCAAGTTTGTAGTGTAATCTGTGGAACGGACAGCAGATTTGGTGTCGGACGGGAAATCGTACCAGTCACAGTTGCGGATAATCGGCACAACTGGTACGATAGCAGTCGCCCAGATTTCTCAGTGGGTTAGTCCAACTCGCGTGAACACTGTCCCTGGCAAACAGTCTTGTTTCTCTTTCGAGAGGGAGTTTGGTAATGTTGAAACGAGTTTTGTTGAAGTCGGTGGTAGCGGTTGCGGCCGTTCTCATCACCGGCACGATGGCGAAGGCGGATTTCGTCATCGACACATTCACCACTCCGAACCCAGCAACCCAGTATTCTTTGGGTGCGGCTGTTGGTTCAACGTACAGCCAATCCAACAGCTTGCCGGGTGGCATCACTCGTCAATTAGTCGTGACCCAAACCGCGAACATCAACGGTTTCGCTGGTGCCTCGACTGGCTTCATCGGGACTGTCGCTTCGGGTGGTCGATTCGCCCTGAGCACCAACGCAGGGGCGACGGCTTGGGCGAGCCTGCTGTACACTTACGCGACAGCACAGAACTTGTCTGTCGGCGGCACGGCTATCCTGTTTACGATCGCGTCCGCAGACTTGAACACGCCGTTCTCCGTCAAAATCAGTGACGGGTCCGTGACCAAGACTCAAGTCGGTGTTGTGACGACATCGAACATTGGCACACTCGCACTACCACTGAGCGGTTTTGCCGGTGACGGGTTCAACGCTTCTCACATTGTCTCGGTTGAACTGCAACTGAACCGCAATGCCGTTACGGGAGCTTCGACACCCGAAGCCGACGTGACGTTGTCCGACGTTCGCGTGACGACCCCGGCCGCCGTGCCTGCTCCACCAGCAGCAATCCTGTTGCTCGCCGCAGCTCCGGTCATGGGCTTGGTTCGCTTCGCTCGTCGCAAAGTGATTGCGTAACGAAACGATCGGTCTCTTCAAGCGCCGCCCAGGCTTGAGGAAAACCGACCGTGGCCGAGTTGTTGATGACAACTGCTACCATAATCCCGCACGAATCGCTGTAACCAGCGGTCCGTGCGGGATTTTTCGTTCCCACTTCGTCGCACCTCTACAACCGTATCAATCTGCCTGGTTTTCGGGATCGTGCAACTGGCCCTATCTTCCGCCACCTTCGGAACGATTCCGCTCCCCTCTTGCTTGCCCCATTTGCCCCAGGGGCCATACTTACGGTGACGGTTGAGGAACAGCCATCTCTGCTGCGGACGCGGCAGATTACGGCGCGGGTGTGAACCGCTGCCCACGAAAATCGGGAAGGATCCCACTGCTATCCGAATGATTCGGACGGTGATTCTGTTCCCCCGTGGCCGTAACGATCAGGAGGTTCCCCGTCATGATGCGCCGCTCTGTATTTGCCTGTTTGTTTTTCGCTACCCTGTCACAACTCTCTTCCGGCTGCTGGTGCTACCGCTCAGTGCTCTGGCGGTTCGGTTGCCACAACCAACACTCGCCGGTCAACGCCGGTGGTCCCGGCCCGATTTTATCCGGTCCCGCCCCTAGCCCAATTTTCGGCGGCGGCCCAATACTAGGTGGTGGTCCGGTTCACGGGGGTGACATTGGGCAAGGCGCACCGGGTTGTGCAAATTGCGGATCGGCACCGATCTTCAACGCCGGGTCTGCGATGCCTGTCACCGGCCCAAACCTGTACGACGGGTCCGGACCTGGGATGCAACACGGCTCTGGTTTCGGGGGACTGCCCCCTGGCAAACACGGATCCATGACCGGCCCCTACTCCCCACCCGGTGGCTACCCGCAAACAACAGTCGGCTTACCGCCGAGCTACACAGGAAACCCGGTCTACCAAACCGCCCCGGCTGCACTGGGCGCGCCATCGGTGTCAAAGGAATTACCACTTCCCACCGCGATGCCATCAAAGCAGTAGGCGGGCGCTTGGCGGATCGGTGAATCTGTACGCATTACGGGTTTCCTGGCGATCTGCGACTCCTCCGGAGTCGAAGAAAATGTGGGGGACAGTTTCCTGGGGTGCGCGAAACGCGACCCCAGGCTAATGGCTGCAATCCCTTCGGGATAAAAACACCCCGAGGCATCCTGAACGGATGCCAGCGATTAGCCTGGGGTTGAGCGCAGCGACACCCCAGGGCGATCTCACCCAGCGCGTCTCGATCTACTTAGCACGCGATCATCTTGAAGTGCGGCCAGTTCACCGGCACTGACTAACGTGAAGTGGGACGTGAAATCTTGGATGTTGGTATTCCCGAGTAATTCGAGTTCGCGTTGGCGGCGGTGCAGTTGGCCGTCGGCAAAGCTGCCGTCGCGGCCGGTAATAGTCGCATCGAGGTAGCCGGGGTGGCAGGTGAGTTCAATGAATTGACCCGGAGCGTGTTGCAGCCAGCGGTGGAAGAAGTGCGGATCGTGAACAAACGGCGGGTCGGTGATCCCCAGTAGCCATTCATTTCCGGGCATTTTGAACGCTTGTTGTCGCCGTGCGGATCGACGGCCGAATTGCGTGAGTACCACGCGCTTGATCCGGGCACCCGGAATTCGGGCCAGCGTGCCGACTGATTCGACCACTCGGCGGACGTAGGGCCGTGGCGTCACATCGGCCAATACCGCAGCCAGCGCATCGCCGATCGGTCGGAAGATGTGGACGTGGTGGTGAGCATTCACATTCGCGGGTGGAAATCCAACAAGTTCAATGAATCGATCGAACTGCGCCTGAAACTCCGCTTCGACTTCCTGCTGTTTGACTCGACCCATCAGCAGCCGCTTCAACAACGTGCCGAGCTTCAAGAAGTGACCCTGTGCATCGACCAAAGATGGGATTTTGTGCGGAGCAAGAATCGGCGAATCCAACGTCAAACAGGGGTGCCAACCGAGTTCGATCGGCCCGCCCGCTCGTCGCCACATCCCAACACATTCCGCAGCATACGGCGAATTAACAAGCAACACCGTAGAAGTGAGGACGCCTTTCGCCGCGAGGTCCAGAATCCCGCGCGAAGTCTCCGGACCGATGCCGAAATCATCGGCGGTGACGAGCAAGTATCGAGGTTCGTCCACGCCGTTATACCAGGGAGAGTGGGGATCGAGTGACTACGCCGCCTTCGATTGCATCGCTTCGTTCAGCTTTTCACTTGCGTAACCAATCGCAGGGTGCCCCGTCGTCGGCCACGCGCGGCGAATCTGCCAAAGCTCACGCAGCATCCGGTACGTGGTGGCCATACCAGTCGTACTCGCGGCATCTTCATACCGCACACACACCGGCACTTCCGCGACCGCAATATTGTATCGGGCACAGGCCGTCAGAAGTTCACAATCAAACCCGAAACCGTTGCACAGCAGTTGCGGCAACACTTTTTCGGCCACGTTCGCCGTCATGCCCTTCAAGCCGGCTTGGGTGTCGTGTTGCGTGAGCGGAAGCAACACACGGGCGAGCTTGCCGAAGATTTTGCTCTGCAACCGACGCTTGTAGGCATAGCCCAGAAAATGTGGCGGAAGTTGGATGGTACTTTCCGGGTGTTCTCGGCTGGCGATGGCAACATCCGCACCATTGCGAAGTTCGTCCGCAACGCGGGCAATGTCGTCGAACCGATACGCCAAATCCACATCCGTGAAGACCCGCCATTCCCCACGGGCCGCTAAAAGACCCATCCGAACGGCGTAGCCCTTACCACGATTGGGCGAATAGCTGACGATCCGAAACCGAGGGTCGTTGGTTTCACGTGCCAATTGTTCAAGCCGTTGCGGTGTGCCGTCCGTGCAGCCATCCAGCACGAAGATCACTTCCCACGGGTCCGGTCGTGCCCGCAAAAAATCGCGCACAGCGTCCCAGGTGCGTTCAGCGACAGCACCGGGGTTATACGCAGGAAGTATGAGACTCGTCACGGGTGGCATATCCTTGCCATATTATATAGACCGCCCACCTTCGCGGCCTTCCCTGGCCACGCGGCAATTAAGTTGCACGGGGTGTGAAAGGGTACCCAGTCTAGGAAAACTTGTCAAACCGACTTGCCGGACATTCAGATGGGTGTCTCCCAGGGGTTTTCCATTTGCAGAACCGGCCACGCCGATCAAGACAGCGTATGGCGAGGCCACTACTTGCTCTGCGACTCGACCCACCCGATGGTTCGACGACCCGTTGCCAGATCCGCCCGGTCTAACACACTGACACCGTTGCCACGAGCGAATTGGTATCGACCGATCTCACTCGGTGGGCTTGCGGCGCGCGGGGCAAACGCCACGATGAATGCGGCAACGGTCACGCACACGCCCAGGATGAGGCTGCTTTAGTTGTCCATCGAAAGAATCCCTTGCCGCCGAACGACCCAGCTCAGCAGCGGGGGGCTTCAGAGCCGACGAACCATGAAAAGCCTACATGCCCCGCCGTTCGCTGCAGCGCCTGGTTCGGCGTGCCTTTACTGCCCCAGCACAATCCCCAGCCCGCCGAGCGGGCCTGTCAGCCGGATTGCCGTTTGGAGCGCGCTCACTTCCGTTCCGATCCGAGAACCAGCAGGGTGACCGGCGGGGTCGGCTTGTCTTTGTCCGTCGTTGACTTGACATGGGCCGCGGTCGTCAGATCGTCGAACGCCTTGGGCCGGGAGTCGCTCCTTTCCCGGCCCAAGGCGACGATCAAGACACTCCCGTCATGCTTGGCAATGCCCTTGTAAACCACCGGACCGATCGGCTGACCCGGCTTCAGTCTGTGCTGGTACGAGAGGTCGAGTTCCATCACGCCCTTGTCGTTGGCCGCACTCAGAGTGCCCATCATCGCGAAGTAGTTGGTCTCAGTCAGGAAGCTTTCCGTCCTGCCGAACAACTCGCACGTCCCGTCCTTCGTCACCCGGAAGCGAGCGAAGGTGGTGGAACCGACCAGGCTCGGCGGTTCGGAGTCCAACGCCAGCGAAACCTTCCAGTCGCCGACGAGCTTCTCATCGACGGCGGGTCTCTTCTCTTGTGCGGGACTCGCTTGGCTCAGCAGGAGAGCCGTCAGCGAGGCAACCAAAACGCGCATGTTCATAAAACCTCTCTGTCTTGCCGCCGAACGACCCAGCTCAGCCGCGGCGGGGCTGAGTGAGCTACGAACCCCAGAAAGCTGTCATGCCCCGTCGGTCTGCTGCAGCGCCTGGTTCGGCGTGCCTTTGGTCAGTGCCGCACGTCGGCCGGCGGCGTGGGCAGGCAATACTCCTCGGGCACCGTCCGGACCACGGGGACGAGGCCGCTCGGCCCGCCCTCCGACTTGCGAGCGCTCTGCGGCTCACCAAACCACAAATTGACGTGCTCCTCGGGCACGCCCGGCTCGCCCTCAGCCCCGACGACGACAGCGATCCGACCGTCAAACTCGACCAGATCACCCCGCCGCCACGTTGCCATCTCTGCGCCTCCTGCCGCCGAACTAGTTATTAGACAGAACCGACTCTGTCTAACTCATCCCGTGTTTCTGTCGATCCCGGCATCGTTTCTGTCTACTGTGACAATCCGATGCTGTCAGCGAGTCTCTCTTCATTTGTTAGTTCATGATCTTCGCCACGGTGGGATTTTGAGTCAACCGAATTATGGCAAAAACTCTGATGACCGGAGGTCTGGCAAATTTGTCTGACAGCGTTACGGGTTGCGGGGAAGTGTGCAGTCCGCCATCAGCAATCGGCTACTGCTCACGGTGCGGCCTTGCTCCCGATGGCTAGTCCGATTGCTCCCACGGCGAGAATGGCTGTGCCCCAGGTTAGCCACAGACTTGGCCGGTGGCGGGCGTCCCAGGCTGCGATGACAATGGCGACCCCGGCCGCGTAAAACGTGAGCGTCCGTAGCGCGTCGGATAGGCCACTCAGGGCCGCGACTGCCCTTCGGTGCCGCTCCGCGAGTTCGGCCTCATCCCGCTGCAACCGAAGCGCGATGCCCCGCGTCTGCTCGTCCCGCTGGACCCCCGATTGGTACGCGATTAACCCGAACGCGAATGCGAGGATAGCCAGCGTCAAACCCGCCAGTCCGATTCCATTCCGCCGCAACCAGTGCATGATGCCATCGCCCTTCCGCTGCTGTGGCCGAACGAATTGAGTTGCACCCTGTCGCTCAAATCTCTAGTGGTCAAGATTAGAACGTTTACCACAGAGACATAGAGGCACCGAGAAATCCATTGGAATTGGTTTTGGATTGCTCGGTGCCTCTGTGTCTCTGTGGTGAAAACGCTTGTGCGAAGCTCAACGAAATGAGTGGCAGCCACTTTTCCCCGCATAGTTCCGGGTTGACACATTTGCTGATCTCATGCGACCATTCCGCACGTGGCAGGACGCCGCGGCTTTTGCACTCGTTGTTTCACCAGGGATGGTATCGGCATGTCGGAAGTGTACGAAACTCTGCTGGCTCGCATTCAAAACCGCACGGCCCGCGTCGGGATCATTGGTCTGGGGTACGTCGGGCTGCCGTTAGCCCGTGCCTTCACGACGGCGGGGTTTCAGGTTCTGGGCTTTGATGTTGATACGGCGAAAATCGACAAGCTGATGGCGGGGCACTCGTACATCAAGCAAATCGCGGACGACGTGATTGCCACGATGCGTGACAATCGCTTTGAAGCCACCGATCGGTTCGAGCGGCTGGGCGAAGTCGATGCCATCTTGATCTGTGTGCCGACGCCGCTGACGGATTCGCGCGAACCCGACCTGTCTTACGTGATTAACTCCACGTATGCCATTGCGGGGCAACTGCGGGCTGGGCATCTGATCGTGTTGGAAAGCACGACGTACCCGACCACGACGCGGCACGATGTGCTTCCGGTGTTGGAAAAGACCGGCCTGAAGGCGAGCGGCGATTTCTTCCTGGCGTTCAGCCCGGAACGCGAAGACCCTGGCAACGCGAACCACTCCGTCCACAACATCCCCAAGGTCGTCGGCGGCCTGTGCGAACGGAGTTCCGAGTTGGCCTGTTCGCTGTACTCCGCCATTGTGCCGGAAGTGGTTCCGGTCTCGTCGCCGGAAGTGGCGGAGGCGTGCAAGATTCTGGAGAACACGTACCGGGCGGTGAACATCGCGCTGGTGAACGAACTGAAGGTGCTTTACGACCGCATGGGCATCGACGTGTGGGAAGTGATCGACGCCGCGAAGACGAAGCCGTTCGGGTTCCAAGCCTTCTACCCCGGCCCCGGCCTCGGCGGGCACTGCATCCCGATCGACCCGTTCTACCTGACGTGGGTGGCGCGCAAGTACGGCATGACGACGCGGTTCATCGAACTGGCGGGGGAAGTGAACACCGCGATGCCGACCTACGTGGTCAGCCGCATCGGGGACGCACTCAACGACCAAGGCCGTGCGGTGAAGGGGAGCCGTGTGGCGATTCTGGGGATGGCGTACAAGAAAGACGTGGACGACCCGCGCGAATCCCCCGGCTTCGAGTTGATGGACCTGCTCACGAAAAAGGGCGCGGTCGTCACCTATAACGACCCGCACATCCCGTCGCTGCCCAAAATGCGGCACTGGCCGAACCTGCAAATGGACAGTTCCGCCCTGACGCCGGAGTTCCTGGCGCAACAAGACTGCGTGCTGATCGCCACCGACCACAGCGCCTACGACTACAACTACATCACGCAACACGCCAAGCTCGTCGTCGATACCCGCAACGCCACCAAACGAGTGACCACCGGACGCGAAAAAATCCTGCGGGCGTGAGAAGAATTTTTCACCACGGAAGGCACGGAAATGACGGAAACAGAAGTCACGAAAAGAAATGAGTGTGGCAAGGCAATCAAGTGATCCCATGCTACACTTGTTGATTCTGATTTATTCCGTGATTTCCGTGCCTTCCGTGGTTAATTCTCTTGCTTAGTACGTGTCGGGTGTAAACTGTTTGCATGTCCCACGAAGCCTTTCTACGCACGATCATTGCCCAGCCCGACGATGACTTGCCCCGGCTCGTCTACGCCGATTGGCTCGACGAAAACGACGATCCTGCTCGCGCCGAGTTCATCCGCGTCCAGTGCGAACTCGCCCACCTTCCCGACAACGCCGAACGCCGCCCGATGCTCGAAGACCGCGAACACGAATTGCTCTCCGAACACGAACCTGCCTGGCTCGGAAGCGAATTGGTCGGGCTACAAGAGTGGGAGTTTCAACGGGGGTTTCTGCATTCGGTGACGGCGAGTTTGGATGACCTGATGTCGTATCCGGAGGCTTTTCACGAACTGACCACGGTTCGGGATTACACCCCTACGGAACGAGTTGATCTAGACTTATTATACTCTGCCCGGTAGTAAATGATCTTTTTCTGTGAGCTAGATTCTGTTCTACTCTCCTTCTCACAACGGAAGGGAGTCCCGAATGGCCGCCTGG
>JAYVXO010000032.1:0-8286 GCA_043785105.1 Fimbriiglobus sp. | reverse complement strand
GCGTCAGGTTTGCCATGATTGGCGTGCCACGGAAGATAACCGGGCGACACGTGTGCGCCGGTTAGGAACTTGACCTCAGACGCAACTTCTTGAACCGCATTTTTTGTGTCGGATCAGTCGGCTGCCAATCAGCTGGTAACGGCGGTAGCGCCGCAATTCTTCGTTTGGCCTCCTCGACTGCCGATGGAGTCATTTCAAGTTTCTGTCGTGCCGAAGGTGCGACTGCTAGTTTGGGCGTGACCCACAGGGTTAGGAGTTGGTGCAACCCCAAAAGAGAAGAACGAAGGGCACCGACACCGTCCAAGACGTAACACGGAATTTCTGCTGTATCGCCGTATGACAACAGATCGCACGCCCGGTTGTACAGTTGAGTACCCTCGTCCTTCCAAACACGCTCGACCTCGGGATCGAAGGCGATACGCCCCCTGAAAACAGCCTGACCCCATTGGCGAACACCGTCACGAAACTCGCAACAGAGAGATGCGTAGTGTCGCAGGGTATTGTCTAGATCCATGCACTCCGTGCCTTCGCCGTTGTCGCACTGATTCATGCGGACATCCAAGTTGGCGGCGAATTCCCGGACCGCAGCAAGATCGAACTTCGTCATCGCCCCCTCCTCTCCGTGCAACGGTACTCATTCACCCGTAGGATTCTCACCAACCAAGAGATACCGTCGTTTCACAACTCTTCTTTCAGGTTATCAAGACCCAGAGCATAGCCAACAGGTTCGGCCTGTCAATGCTTATGAACTCTTTACGGCCGGTATGCCGCCAGTGTTTGTTTGGCGTTGCGGGGGACTCGTTCGAGGGCGGCGTTGATGTCGCGGGCGTTGGGTTGGTTGCGGGATTCGCATTCGGCGCCGCGTTTGTAGGCTTCGGCGGCGTCGGGCTTGCCTTGGGCGTACCGGGCTAGGCCGAGGTAGTACCAGTAGCGGGCGTCGTTTGGGTCGGCTTGGGTTGACTTGGCGAACTCCGCTTCGGCTTCGTAGAAGCGGTTGGCGAAGTAGAGTTGGATGCCAGTGTTATAGATCGTAACGGCCCGGTCCCGTGCGATCGACTCGGAAGTGCTGAGGGGGACGGAAATCCCGCTGCGGGCGTTGGCGACGCGGCGGTCGAGGTCTTCGAGTTGGAGGGCGGCGGTCTTCTCGACTTGTTGCCGTTGCCGCACGAGGTCCGCGTTCTGCTGTTGGAGGGCCACGAGTTCCTGCATCGTCTTCACCTTCGCGTCTTCGAGTTGCTTCATCATCGCGGTCTGGGCGGCGGCGGCATCGGTTGCTTTCTTCGCTTCCATTGCCACTTTGCCTTCCAGTTCTTTCATCACGGCGTTCGCCTGTTGAAGTTGCTTCTCGGCTTTGGCCGTCGCTGCCGTCATCTGGATTTCGACGGCCTTCACTTTGTCGTCAGCGGTTTTCGCAGCCAACTGAGCCGCGTCCACGTCTTTCTTCGCGGCCAACAGCGCTTCAGCCGCTTTCGTGGCATCGGTACTGGAACTCGCTGCCGCGAGCTTCCGCAGGACGCCGGGCAGGTTCTTCATAATGGTTGCGGTATCGTCTTTTTCGTCAACGAGCTTGTTGGTTTTCAGGGTGGTGACGAGTCCGCTGAACACGGCTTCGGATTGCGCCAACTTGATGGCGGCCTGCTCGTTTTGGTCACGCAAATCCCGGTGTTCTTTCGTCACAATCTTGATTATCTCTTTCGCATCGGTCAACTCTTTCAGTGCCGTCTCTTTCTGCGACCCAGCCGTGGTGGCTTCGTCCATTGCTGTTTTCAGCTTGCTAGACAGTTCTGTGATCTTCGGCATCAGTGTGTCGTCTGACTTCGCTAGCTTCGTCAGGGAATCGAGGCCGCCTGGGATGCCGGACTTGGTGAACAGCGGGCCGGCGGTGGGGTGGCCGTAGAGTTGTTGGCGAAGCGACCAGTAGTCTTTCAGGTCGTCACAGGTGCGCAGGAAGATTTGCTCCAACGGGTCGGAAAGCGGGTTCAACCCGCGACCGGCGTTCTTCAATCGCCGGTCGTTGTGCGCGGCTTTGGCTTTCGTGATCGACGCGATGGCCGTGCTGTACTGTTGGGCCGTGGCTTGGTTGATTGCGTCCCAGAACAGGAAGCCCGGTTCGTCCGTCGCCGGCTTCTTGGCGTCCGCAGCATCGGCCTGCAACAACAGCAACGACACCGTAGCCACTTCGGCGAGTTCTTGGGCTTGGCGGGGCGTGAGGCTGGCTCGCGTGCCGTTGGATTGCATCGCCTTCAAGCGGTTCAGCGACGTTTGGAAAACTTGCTTGGCGGCGGGGAAGCGGGTTGCGGCATCGCTGTAGATTTTGATCGCACCGGGGATGTCGTTGGCGAGTTCCTTCGTCAGGCCCAATCGCAGCGCCGATTCGACGGCGACCTGCTTCTCTGCGTCCGTCTTGAGTGGTTTTTTGGAATCAACAATAGCCTGTAAATCCGCGACGGCAGCGACCAACTTGGGATCGTCGGCTTGAATCGCTTGACCCGAATTGGCCAGTTCACGGACCCGAGTAATCCAGCGCGCCTTGCCGCGTTCGGCAACAACGTCCACTGGCGCATTTTCACCGACTGCTTCTAACGCAGGCAGGGCAAGTGCCACATCCCCGTTCGCCAACATGGCTCGAGCATCGGCAAGATCGACCACGCCAGAAGGGGCTTGCGGGTTTGGTGCGGCGACCGAAGGTGGCGTTGTTGCGACGGGTTTGGTTTCGTTGCTCCCACTCGGGATTACACCTGTCAAATACACGCCCGCGCAGGCGGCCACCCCCGCAATCAACCCGATTGCGGTGCCACCGAACCAACCGCCGGAGCCTTTCTTGGTTGGCGCTGGTTCTGTCGCCCATGCCGTGGAGATGTTGATGTCGGACCGGGATCCGTCCGATCGGCGACGAGGTTGCGTGACGCCAGGCAACCCGCCACGACGGCTCTCCAATCGGTCCGAGGACAGCGGCGCCGGCATCTCCCCGGAGGCGTCCATTTGACTGGCCAAGGCGTGCAGGTCCGGGATACCCGCTTCGTCGGCTTCTTCGGCACTCATCCGTTGCGAGATTTGGTTCGGGTCGATGCCCTCCGCCGGCAAGGTCCAGTCGATTTCGCCGCTCTCTTGTTTCTGCGTGTCTTGGACCGGGCGTGCCTCTTTTCCTCGGCCGGGGAGGTTGAACGACACCGAACTTCCACCGGCCTCGCCAGGACTACCGCCCTGGAAGATGTGCGACGTTCCATCCAGGTCGTCACCCGTGAACATCATCATGTCGGTCTTGTCGTCACTCGAACTCATCAGGGGGATTTCATCGACGTTGATTCGGGAATGCTCGTCGTACAGCAATCGGGCGCCGAAAATACTCGACCCCGGCCCCGAGAACAGATTCTGATCGGCTTCCGTGTCGGGGTGAAGCAGATCCACGCCGGAATCCTGAATCTCAATCTCCGCTTCGGTCGCGTCCGAAAACAGGTTGGAGCCGGACGACCCGTGATCCGTTCGATTGAAGTCGGGCCGAGAATCATCGGGGACAAATCGGGGATCGCTGTCCGACGACGGGTACGGAAGTTTCAACTCGTTCATCAGTTGATTGGCCGCGTTGGACGTGGAATCGAAGACGTCCACCGAACTGCTTTCGCCAGACGCCAGTAGTTCCGGCAGGTCTTGGCCGACATTCTTTTCCGTGCCATCCAACGGGGTGCTGAACCGACTGGAACCGCCCGGCGGGGCGTCGAAAATGTTGGAGCTACTGGGTGTCGGTCGGTGCGTGACCCGGAGAACATCGGACCCGCCGGTTGCCGGACCCGTCTTCAGGGTGAAGATGTGCGAGTCTTCCTCATGGGTGTTCGCGGGTCCGGGTGGTTTGGGAATGATATTGGAGGGCGGCACGTCCAGCCACCCGGACGCCGGTGCGATGGGGTCGCCATGACCGAGCAAGATGTCGGCGGCCTCGTCCGGTTCACCGGGCAGCGGTGATCGCCCTTTGCTATCGCCAAGTGTCGAAAACGACGGCGGCCCGGAATCCTCGGCGTCTTCAAACAGCGCCCGCAGGTCCAGTTCCGCGTCGTCCGGGTCCGGTTCAAATTTTCGCGGGCCGGGCGTTGCCATCGCCTCAATTTCCGAAAGCCAGTCCGTGTCGGGTGAGGCCGCTGGACGCGCAGTCGGGTCTGGTCCTTGGGACGGCGGTTTTGATGGACCTTTCGGACCCAGTTTGTTGGGGTCGTTCGGCGGGACCGGATTCGCGGGGGTCGATGCCATCATAAACTCCACAAAAAAACAGCAGCGGGTGCCGGTCCACAATCGGACCCAACACCGGACCGAACGAAACGACTTTGAAAGGTTATGCTGGTATTGTTCCGATTTCTCGGTCTGGGGCAATCTTTTTCCCAGATTCCCCCAAATCCCTGGTGTTCCAGTCGGTTAGTCCTAAACTCAGGCAGCCGTTGATTTATCGTGGCCTGTTCGGATTCGGGCAGCCACTGCGAAACGCTTAGGCATGGTATTCAGGTCAAATCGCAATGAATTCCGACAAAAAGCGATCCTTCATGACGAAGTTCGCTTAAATCCTGCATTCGCAAACTTTCGGCATCCCGGTTGCTTTGGGATGGTTCGAGTTGACAAAGTCCTGACAAAGACGACGATAGTCGGGCACAGTCAACGATACAGTCAAGCCAAACCCTAGTCTCATTTCTGAAACGTTGTTCCTATGGCACTTCTCGTCAATACTGATTTCCCGACTGCAACCGACGGTTACGGCGACCCGACCCGATCGGACCATGAGGTGGTCGAACTTCAGTTGTTGCTGCCCCGGTGGCAAGCCGTTGCCCTTGAAGCGGCTGCCCGAACACGGGGAATGACGTCCGGCCAGATCCTCCGCCGCGTCATCACCGATCTGTTCGTCGATGTCCCCGTCAATAACTGATCCCCATTTCCCGTTCGCTGATTCGACACGGGAAACTCTTCTTGCCCCATTTCTGCCGTTCGGGTACGTATCGCCCATAGAATAAGGCGGTGCCTGCGACCCGCTTCATGATGCACACTTGGGGAGTGCCACCGCGATGGCGTTGCTTGAAGTCCGCGGATTGGTGAAACGATACGGTCGGCGTACCGTCGTGGATGGGGTTTCGTTTGAAGTGAACCCCGGCGAGGTCGTCGGGTTACTCGGGCCGAACGGCGCCGGCAAAACCACCAGCTTCCGCATGGCCACCGGCCAAATCGCACCGAACGATGGCATCGTGATGTTCGACAATCAAGATGTCACATCGCTGCCGATGTTTCGCCGGGCGCGGTTGGGAATGGGGTATCTGTCCCAAGAGCAGAGCATTTTTCGCAAGCTCACCGTTGAGCGCAACCTGATTGCCATTCTTGAAGCGTTGCCATACAGCCGGAGCCTTGGGCGGAAACTCAACTCCAGCGAACGGTGGGCACGCACCGAAGAGGCGCTAGAACGGTTCAACTTGTTGCCGGTCCGCAAGAACATCTCCGCACGCTGTTCCGGTGGCGAAAAGCGGCGGTTGGAAATTGCCCGGTGTCTGGTGTGCGAGCCAATGTTGATTTTGCTCGATGAACCGTTTGCCGCCGTCGATCCGAAGACGACCGAGGACATCCGCAAGAACATCCGCGACCTCGCCGACCAGGGCATCGGGATTCTGCTCACCGACCACAACGTCCGCGAAGTCGTCAAGACCGCCGACCGCATTTACCTCATCGTTGAAGGGAAAGTGGTTTGTCACGGCACGCCGGATCAACTGATCCGCAACCCGGTTGCCATTGATGCGTACCTGGGCACCACGTTCCAAGACGACGTTCTGATGGCACGATTGGCCGGCTTTGCGGGCTTCAGTGAGTCCAGCATGAACGAAGGCACGGGAGGGACGGCCACGCTCGCCCCACCCCGCACCCAAACCCCAACGCGACCCGAACCCCCGCTGAACGGGTTCAACGAGTACGACATCCCGTTAACACCAGCCGAGAATCCGGCCCCCGTTCCGGTTCCGCCACCGCAATCCCGCCCCGTGACAATGTCCAGCGCTGCACCATTCATCGCGTCACCGCCCCGGATGCCGATGGTGATTGACGATGCGATTCCTTACGCCGCCCCACGCAAGCCGTTGCCGCCCATCACCCGTCCCGTCAGTCCGCCGCCACCCGCTGCGGCCTTCAGTTCCAGCACGCAAAAGCTGCTCGAAGACGAGAAGATGCGCCGGTTGATTGAGCAGTTGAAGAACCGCGCCGATCTCCCCAATGCTTGGCACGAACTCGCCAGTCGCGGTGACGCGGCGATCCCGATGTTGCTCGAATCGCTCGAACGCCGTGAGTTAGAAATCCGCCACGTGGCGTTCAAATTGTTAGAATCAATCACAGGTCAAACCCACGACTACCAATCCGATGCCGCCGAAGACGTGCGGTTACGCCAAGTGGCTCATCTGCGGGCGAAGTTGGAAAAGCGGGCGTGAGTTGAACGAATTGCACCGCAACTTGGAGATCATACCATGTCGAAATTAACCGAACTCACGGACGCCTACGTCGCCGGACCCGCCCAACTCCGGGCCGCCGTCACCGGGATGACACGCGAGCAATTGCTTGCCCGCCCGATTCCCGGCAAGTGGAGCACAATGGAAGTAGTGTGCCACATCGCGGACTTTGAACCCGTCTACTTGGACCGCATCAAACGCGCGATTGCGTTGAAGAATCCGCTCGTGTTCGTGGCCGACGAAAACGACTTCGTGAAACAACTCGCCTACCACGACCGCGACCTCGAAGAAGAGTTGAAGCTGATCGAAGTGTGCCGCGCCTCAATGGCCCGCATCCTCCGCCACGTCCCCGAAGCCGTCCTCACCCGCACCGCCATCCACAACGAAAAGGGTTTGGTCACTGTCGAGTCGATGCTGACCGGCATCACCAACCACATCAAAAACCACCTGGCCTTCATCGTGGAAAAGAAGAAAGCCCTCGGCATCGCGTGACGGAAAACAGTTTCACCACAGAGGGCACGGAGAGCCACAGAGAAAGAAAAGAATCTGTTTTGGTTTTCCTCTGTGGCTCTCCGTGCCCTCTGTGGTGAAATGCCTTCTTATCTCTTCTCCACTGGGTTCATCATGTTCATTTTTGAAAAAGCTCCGTTCCCCTCGTGTCACGCTTCCACGCTTGTCGAACTGGAGCCGGGGAAGTTCCTGGCGGCGTGGTTCGGCGGGACGGCAGAGAAGGCCAAGGACGTGCAGATTTGGCAAAGTCACTTCGACGGCCAAAAGTGGGGACCGCTCGAAGTCGTCGGTAAGGAACCGGGCTACCCGACGTGGAACCCGATCTTGTTCAAGACCGCCAAGGGCACGCTTTGGCTGTGGTACAAAGCCGGTCCGGACCCGATGACCTGGACCGGGTACGCCCGCAAGTCTGCCGATGCGGGCAAGACGTGGTCCAAGCCCGAGATGCTCCCGGCCAGCTTCTACGGCCCCGTCCGCGCCAAGCCGATTCAACTGAAGGACGGCACCATCCTGACCGGCACCTCGGTCGAAAGCCACAAGTGTTGGACGCCGTATGTCGATCGGTCCACGGACGACGGCACGACGTGGTTGCGGTCCAATGCGTTCAACGAAAAGTCCGGCCACGGCCAGATTCAACCGACGGTATTTGAAGGCCAAAACGGGTCGATCGTCGCGCTGATGCGGTCGCGCAGTCCGAGACAAGTGTGCCGCTCCGTCTCCACCGACGGCGGCAAAACCTTTAGCCCCGCCGAGCCGACCGACCTGCCCAACCCCAGCGCCGGCATCGACGCCGTCCGCACGAAAACCGGCGACGTGTTTCTGATCTACAACCATACCCCGATCCTGCGAACCCCCATCAGCCTCGCCCGCAGCACCGACGACGGCAAGACCTGGAAGCGCGTCAAAGACCTCGAAACCGAACCCGGCGAGTTCAGCTACCCCGCGATGATCGAAACCGCCGACGGCCGACTTGCCATCACCTACACCTGGAACCGCACCCACATCAAATATGTCAGCGTGAACCCGGCGGAGCTACGTAAGGGGTAAGTTGTGAAAGCGACTCGCTTTGAAAACTCATTATCCAGCACAATATTCCCGCAAGGCATCAGTTCTGTCTTCGCTGCAATGTGTGGGGTAAAACCGACCGATCAGCATGATTGTGCGGCTTAATCAAGTATTTCAGGTTGACAGAACTACCGCGAAGCAATAAATTTTGCTCGTAGGCCGTGTTGATTGAAGGCGGGTCAACGACGGCGGCCTGAAAATCTCATTTGAGCCAGATCATTGTTGCGGCTAGCAAGACCATCCCCAGAAAGTT
>JAYVXO010000031.1:0-8303 GCA_043785105.1 Fimbriiglobus sp. | reverse complement strand
ATGGGCCTCGGGACGTGACCGCATCGACCGCTTCATCACATCCCGGATCACGCCCGCCGCCGGCGCCGCCGGCGGGATCGACGGTTCTTCTTTTACCGCGAACGCGGTGGTGTCCTTGACGCGGGCCACCAACGACGAGTTGGCCGCAATCACCTCCGCGAACAGCTCGTAACTCGCGTAACCGCGATCGAGCACGGACAGTCGATTCGGTTCGAGCGTGCGCATCAATGCCGCCGGCTCGGAGCACGCCGCCGGGGTGACGGTCGCCCGCCGCGGCACGCCCTTGGGCACGTCGAAATGCCGGTGCAACTTGACGCCGCGATGGTCGTCGTCCGGCCACAACGCCCAGGCCATCGCGTGCGCGTCAAGAAAGTTGGTAGGAAATTTGTTCACTGCACTGGCATTCTTTGTCTTCAGGCTGAAAGCCTGGGAGCACCCAGCCCAGGGCAAGGAGGCTTAGCGACGCCGCCCTGGGTCCACCCCGAAAACAGACTCAGCCTGAAGGGCTGACAGCCATCGTTCCCGGCTCTCGGCTCGCAGTCCTTCAGACTGCAAGCCGAGAGCCGGGAACCCAGGGTTACGCCGAAGCGGCTTACCCTGGGCTGAGCGCTCCCAGGCTTTCAGCCTGAAATCCGGCAACCTGTGTGCAAACTTTCACCAACAGATGTGACGCTCACCCCATCACATCGCGGCCCAGTCGCGGGGGTGGAGCCAGTAGTCGGTTAGCTCGGCTTCGCGGGTGCCGGGTTTGGCGTGGTAATCGTAGTGGTAGCGGACCATTGGGGGCAGGCTCATCAAGATGCTTTCGACGCGGCCGTTGGTTTTCAGGCCGAAGATTGTGCCGCGGTCGTAGAGCAGGTTGAACTCGACGTAGCGGCCACGGCGGTATTCTTGAAACTCACGTTGCTCGGCAGTCCAGTCGAGCAAATTGCGTCGAGCGACGATTGGGGCATAGCTCGGCAAGAATTGCTCGGCGGCATCTTGGACGAACTTGAAGGCGTGTTCGAGATCACCGCCATCGAAGTAGTCGAAGAAAATCCCGCCGACGCCACGCGCTTCGTTGCGATGTTTCAGGTGGAAGTATTCGTCGCAATCGTGCTTCAACTTCGCGTGATCGACGAGTGGCGAATGCCGGTCGCAGACCGCTTTCCAGGTGCGGTGAAAGTGAACCACGTCTTCCTGGAACGGGTAGTACGGCGTGAGGTCCGCGCCGCCGCCGAACCAGGCTTTGCTGCCGTGCGTCAGCATCCGGAAGTTCATGTGAACCGTGGGAATCATCGGGCTACGGGGGTGTAGCACGAGGCTCAGTCCGGTGGCAGTGAAAGTGGGGCCGTCACCGGGGACTTGCTTGGCGAACTCGGGGCTGAACTCGCCGTACACTTCCGAGAAGTTCACGCCCGCTTTTTCAAACACGCCGCCATTTTCAATCACCCGACTGCGGCCACCCCCACCGCCGGGCCGATCCCAACGGTCCTCGCGGAACATCGCCACGCCGTCCGCTTCTTCCAAACCGACACAAACGCGATCTTGCAGTTGTTGAAAGTACACAACGGCACGATGGTGCAACTCAGTCGCTACGGGCGGGGTCATGGCATCTCGCTTTGTGTGCGTGTCAGTTATGTTGGCAGATTTTGCTACGATTCTCAGTCATTCTTGGCTTTGTGCCCTGAAGGGGCACCGGAGCGTAGCCACGGGTGGAGCGAAGCGGAACCCGTGGCTAGTGACACCCCATTGTCAATCGCCCTGGAGGGGCGAAGGAATTCCTCTGCCCCTCCAGGGCAGTCGAGTAGTGGGGTCACAGTTCCACGGGTTGCGCGAAGCGCTCCACCCGTGGCTACACTCCTTGACCCCTACCGGGGCCTCCAAGCCAAGAACAATTGCCCACCAAGTAAGTTGATGCCCATCGTTTTCCTCACTGCCAGCAGGTTTGTTTTGTGGCGTCCGCTTCGTGTCACACTATCATGACGGGGCGTTTCCCTGTGTCACTTTTTTACAGGAGAGGTTGGCATGATGTCTCGAACTTTCTTGGCCGTGGTCCTTTTTGCAACGACCGCCACGCCGATTTTCGCCCAAGCGGCGAAGACGGACGGCCCGGCCATTACCGTACAAGCCCAGCCGCTGGGCAAGCTTCTAGCGGACATCAAACTCATCGCTCAGAAAGTCGGCGGCGCGGACGCCGTAAAGACGTTCGACGAAAAACTCGAAGACACCCTCGGTGAAAAAGGGTTCACCGGGATCGACCTGACGCGGTTGTTCGGCGGGTACGTCATTCTGAAAGACGACCTCGAAGCCATCGGCGGCGTGGTCATGGTGCCGGTGACCAACGAAAAGGACTTCCTCGCGCTTCTGAAGCGCCTGAAGGTTGATACGGAGTTGGTGAAAGACGCCAAAGGGCTGTACGAACTCACGCCCCCGGACGATGCGAATCTCGGTGACAAGTCCGTCCGAATGCGGTTCAAGAACGGCTACGCCTACGTCGGCATCAACCTGGAAGACGCCGAACTCGCCGCCGAGAAACTGCTCGCCGTGAAGGACGTGATTACGCCCGGCGAAACGGCCACGCTGGCCTATCGGACGTACCTGCAACGCTACTCGAAAGAGTTGAAAGAAAAAGCCCTGGCTCAGACGGAGCAACTCGGCGGCGTCATGAACGCCTTCCCGATTCCTGAGGGGCTGAAAGACGGTCTGGGCGACATCCTGAAATACGTTAAGCGCGTCAACGAAGTGCAGTACAAGGAAGGGGACGTGTACGCGGTCAAACTCAACGTGGACCCCAAGTCGCTCGAACTGTCGGTCGAAATGGGCCTGACCGGGTTGAAGGGAACGCAACTGGCGAAGGACATCGCCGATCACAAACCCACGACGAACCGTTTCGCCGGGTTGGTGACCGACCTAAGCGCTGCGGCCTTCAAAATACAGATGCCGCTGTTCGCGCCGGAGATTCGCTCCGTCGTGGAAGCACTCCTCAAAGAAGGCGAAAAAGCGGGTGCCGACAAGGTGCCCGACGAGTATCAACCCGTTGCGAAAGAAGCCGTGCAAGGGTTAGTGCGGACCGTGAAGTCGGGTAACTTCGATCTGGCCGCTGCGGTCATCGGTCCCGATGCCAAGGGCAAGTTCGGGGCAAACATCGGCATCTCGTTTGAAGACCCAACGGCGCTAGAGAAAGAGCTACGCAAGCTGCACAAGTCCGCACCGGACGGGGTCAAGAACTTGGTCAAGCTTGATGTCGCAAAGTCTGGAACAGTGTCGATTCACAGCGCGGAAGTTGGGGCGTTCTTGCCAAGTGAAGCGAAAGCGATTTTGGGCGACGAAGCCAGCGTCAGCTTCGCGTTCGCCCCGAAAGGGATTTACGTCACGGTTGGCAAAGACTCCCTCGCTCAAATCAAAGCCGCTCTCAAGACGGAGCCAGCGCCTGCCAGTGTTCTCGATGTTGCGATCAACCCGAAACGACTGCAGAAATTGATTGCCGCCGGCAATGAAGAAGCCGGCAAACAGTTCGGTGACACGCTTGGCAGTGAGGATGAGTTGCGATCCGTCTTCGCAATCTCCGTCGAAGGCGGCAGCGAATTGAAGATCCGCATCGTCGTGAACCTGAAGCCCATCGTCGGAGCCGCGATGGGGCGACTTGCACCCAAGGATTGAGGCTGAAACAGATACGGGATTTCTGAGCGGAGGATGTTAATCCTCCGAGCGACCGCAACTTCTGAGGAAGCAGTCACTCGGAGGATTAACATCCTCCGCTCAGGAAGAACTGAGAATTGCGACCCGTGGTCGGTGTTAACTCAACCGGCTCACGTCGATGAACTCACTCGGATCGACCACGTGAATTTGGCCGATGTTTGCTGAACTCACCGTGGACACAACCAGGGAGCGGACGTGCGTGGTGGTGTTGGCTTCGCCGAACGCCAAGGTTACGATTTCGTCGGTCGGTAGCGTTGTGGGTGTGAAAGAACCCAGGGTGCCTCGCAAACCTTCGCCGTTGGTCGCATTCGTCGCCTGAGCCTGGGTCAAGAAGGATGTGTCGCCGGTCGGGAACGACCCGACCCTCGAACCATCACGGCCGCTGAAGATCGCCACTTCAGGTGTGCCACTCGCCGCACCTGTGATGATCTGCGTCGCTTTGCCGGGAATCAAATCGGTGATTGCCACGGTGACGCCGCCGCGACGGGTCGAATCGTGGGCGAAGAAGTCCAACACTGTCCTGTTGGTCGGCACGTCCCAAACGGCGACTCGCGGTGCGCCATTGCTGGCGGACCCGATGACAATTTGGGAATGCCCCGATGACCGCAAGTCGCCGACCGCCAAATTCAAACCGCCCCGGAACGATTCTTCAAACATCAATTTGGAGAGGATTTCCAAGCCGGTTGTGCTGTCGAAGACTTTCACAATTCCGCCGCCACCGATGCCCGGAACAGCGACGATGTCGGCCACGCCGTCACCTGTCACGTCGGCAGTGGCCACGGTCACGCCACCTGTGAACGTTCCTTCAAACGCCAGGAACCGCAACCGCTCCGATCCATCCGCGTTGCGGACCGTGATGTCCGGCGCTTGACCGGCTGAACTACCAATCGCGGTGAAGCCAACAGATACCGGCGGCACAACGGGCGGCGGTGGCAAAACGGGTGGCGGTGGCACAACGGGTGGCGGCGGCACTACGGGGGCTGCGGTCACATCAACCGTAACGCTGTTCGATGTCGCGGCGGGGATGCTGGTATCGGTCGATATAAACCGTGCGGTCAGGGTATGGGTGCCCAAGGTGGTGAGTGTGGCCGCGAAGGTGGCCGCCCCGTTCGCAACCACTGGCGTACCGAGCACCACGTTCCCGTCACGAATCTCAATGGTCCCGGCTGCGTTGGTCGTCCCGCTGGTCACGCTGGTCAGGGTGACGATCCCCCCGGACTGAACCGTTGGCAAGTCGGCTGAGAGGCGGACATCCGGAACCACGAAGAGTTTGATCAGTTGGGTGTCGTAATTCCCGGCGGCTTCCAACCCGCCACCTTGAGACCGATCGGTGCCATCCCGCACGCCGACCTTGAACTGGATCGTGCCGAAGAACCCGGCCGTGGGCGTGAGCGTGGCTTGGCCGGTGGATTGGTCAATCGTAATGCTGACGTTGGCAGGCGTGCCGGTGAAGGTGCTGTTCAAAATCTTGTAGGTGACGGCATCCCCATCGACATCCGTAGACGGGATCCGGAACGTGACCGGCAGACTGTTCACGGACGTTTGGTCGGCCAACGCCCCGAGAAACGGGCGGCTATTCACGCTGTCCTTGGTGGATGTGGCGGTGAAGTTTTGGACTGCGGGCGATGGCGACCCGTCCTCCGCAGTCACTTGAATCTTAACCGGCCCGGTGAAGCTGAGTTGGGGTCGAAGCCGAATGACGGCGTTTTCGTTGTCCTGGAAGACCGTCGCGTTCGTGATCGTGACCGGCTTAATGGGAGTCGAACCATTTTTGGGCGTGTCGCGGATTTTCGCGTAGACATCAAAGCCTTCCGTCAAAATCCCGACAATCGTGTGGTTGAAGTTCAGATTCTCCGGTCGGGACGCCAACGGCAAGTTCAAATCCGTGATGAAGAACTGCGAGTTGTTGTTGTCGTCCCCCGCATTGGCCATCGCCACCAATCCGTTGCTAGCGAACGTGAAATCGGAATTGAATTCGTCCTGGACATCCGGCAACGTCGATCCACCGATGCCGTCACCGTTCGGGGAGCCACCTTGAATGACGAAGCCGGGAATCACGCGGTGAAAAATCTTATTGTTGTAGAACCCGGAGTTCACCAAATTGATGATCGTTCCGGTAGCCAGCGGGGCCGTGTTCTCGAACAATCGGATCGTGAGCGATCCTGTGAACGGGGTGTTCGTGCTGTCCACACCGGACACATCAAACCGGACGCTGCGACCACCCGTGACGACGTCCGCCGTAACTAACGATTGGTTCGACGTGACCGTGGTTGTCACCACCCCCGCCGGGGTGTTGGTCACCGTCACGGGAATGTAGATCGGCTTGTTGTTGGGAATCTCAAGGTTCCCGATGGTCGCTAACGTGACCGCCGGGACTTCGCGCTCTTCGAGGCGTTCGAGTGTCAGCCAGCGTTGTGGCTTCTTCTGTCCCGTCCCATGAACGTTCGTTGCAATCCACCCACCGACAAGGCGATAAAACACAGCGATCCCTCCGATAAATTCCCGCAGCAGTGAACTGCGTTCAAGTCGTTTCGTCATTCTTCGACCAAGCCCGCTGAGTGTGGTGAGAACACGACACCGCGTTGCCCTTGGTCTTGGCCTGAGAAGACCGGACTTCTCCGGTATTCCGTTCGATCCCACTAAACCCGACAGGTCCGAAAATCGGTCACGCCGAAAAAGCGGGCTAATCTTGCCCCGGTTTCTCGGCTTCGTGCTTCACGTACTCTTTGAACGACCCCATGTTGTACGAAATAAACAGAAACGCATGATGAAGCGCCTGATAAGTTTCGTCCGTCGTGTCGTCGGCATAATCTTTGCGGAGAGCATAAAGCCTGGCAAGCAGTTGGTCAGCATTCAGCATAATCGGCCTTCCTTCCTCAGTATTCAGACGAGAGTGGGTACCCCAGGTTGCCTCTGTTGTGCAATTTCTAGTAAACTTTCACTAGGCCGGGGCAAACGACGGCTCTATCTTAGCCGTCTTGACAGTGTTCGCCCCCGAATGGTAAAACGCACACCCGACCCCGGACCCCGACGGCGGGTTAATGATTATGGTTAAGAGTAGTAGTCAGCCCCTGACAGTCTGGTTTATTATTTGGGACGTCATCATCACCGTGATGGCCTGGATTGGCGCGTACATGATCCGGTTTGATACCGGCATCCCTCTGGTCAACAACCACCAACCCGATTTTGCACTCTGCTTGGGCAACCTGCCGCTCATCGTGGTCGTGTCGCTCGTTTCGTTTCGGATCGCTGGCCAATACGAGGTTCATCGCCTGCGTCGCTTCCGGGAAGAGTTGGTTGCGGTGGCCAAGGGCGTCGGGCTATTAGCACTACTGGTGATGTCCACGAATTTTGCCCGGCAGTACCCCTACGAATCGCGTCTGGCGATGGCGATTTTCTCCGGCGCAACCTTCATCGGACTGCTGACCTTTCGCCGCCTCAGTTGGACCATTCTGGGTAGACTTCGGTCTCGGGGGTACAACCAAAGCCACGCCCTGATTGTCGGGGCGGGTCGGTTGGCACGACGCACAGCCCGCTCGCTCGAACACGCTTCCTGGATGGGCATCCAAACCGTCGCGTATGTTGACGACGAAGCACCGACCACGCCCCTGGAGCGGGCGGTTCTCGGGCCGATTTCGGACCTCCCGCGGTTGGTTCACGATCTACATATCGAACACGTCTTCATCGCGTTGCCGCTGAACCGCTATGCGGACGCGCGAAAGGTGTTCGATACGCTTTCCCAGAGCATCGTGGACGTTCGCATTGTCGCCGATGTTCCCGCACTGACCGCACTTTCCCTGACGAGTAGTTCGCTGCACGGCATGACGTTCATCGGGCTGCGCGAAAGCCCCTATCACGGCCTCAACGTGGTGGTGAAACGGGTGATGGACATCGTGTTGTCCGTGATCGCACTCGCACTATTCGGCCCGCTAATGGGTTTGATTGCGGGGCTGATCCGACTGACCAGTCCGGGTGGCGTGCTGTACCGGCAAGAGCGATGTTCGCTGAACGGCAAGCCGTTCCAGATGATGAAATTCCGCACCATGTGCAACAACGCCGAGAGTGGGACCGGCCCCATCATGGCGAAGTCGCATGACCCTCGGCGGACTTATCTAGGAACGTTCCTGCGAGCCACGAACATGGACGAGTTGCCGCAACTCTTCAACGTGATTCGCGGTGAAATGAGTCTGGTGGGGCCACGGCCCGAGCGACCGATCTTTGTGAACCAGTTCAAGAAAACCATCCCGAACTACATGGCCCGCCACGCGGTGAAGTGTGGAATGACCGGCTGGGCACAAGTCAACGGCTGGCGTGGCAATTCATCACTGCGGAAACGCATCCAATACGACCTCTACTACATCACGCACTGGAACCCCTGGTTCGACCTGCGCATCATGCTACTCACCGTCTGGACGATGCTGTTCGGCAAGCAACGCCATGCGTACTGAATTTCGATCGCCAACTCAAGAAGCGATTCTTGGTCGGTTCGTTCCTGAACAAGAGATGAATTGATACGGGTGAGCGTCACATTTGGCGGTGAAAGTTTGCACACAGGTTGCCGGATTTCAGGCTGAAAGCCTGGGAGCACTCAGCCTGTCATTTACACACAAGTATTTGCGGCA
>JAYVXO010000030.1:0-24196 GCA_043785105.1 Fimbriiglobus sp. | reverse complement strand
AGACGGCTGACAAATAGGAGTACGACCCCCGGTTCAGGCGGTGCCTCAAACGCTCAAAATCCTAGGCTCGCAGCGTGATTCTTTGCCGTATGGTCTCTAAACTGATTCGCAGCCCCCAGACGGTAATGCTGTTGCCCGTTGTTGGCAAATCTGTCACAGCGTTGCCGCCTGGTGTACTCGTGACCTCGCCGGAATCAATCACTTCAAACATGCGGTGAACAAAAGCGCGTTCGCCACGCATACTATGCCGGATGTACGGGAACATCGACTGTTGAAGCAAATCCGCCTGCAGTTCGGGGAGACCCTCGGTCGGTTCCCCGAGATTCAAAATCCGCTCCACGGTCGAGACCACGATGGTATCCGTCACCATGCGAACGAGTTGCGAAAGCATCGTCGGGTCCGAGCCGATGGCACGAGGCACACCGAACGCAGCACGTGCGGATTGGATTGCTTCTTTCGATCGGCCAACTGAAGCCACTGCAATTGCATCGTTCCGCAACACCGCGGCGATGTTGCGGAACTGTTGCATCACTGCCATATCAAACAGCATCGGGTTGCGTGGGAACTGAAGTACCCGTCCGCCTTCGGGCATCCCGGCCAGTTGTCTCGCGTGTTGCAGAGCCGGTAGCGTGGACTGTTGCAGCTTGATGAAATCGTCGAGGATTGGTTTTGACGGGACACAATTGATTGGCGTTTTGTCGAGATTTGGGGGTGCATTCGATAGTGAGTTCCAGCGCGATGGTAACGCCGCGTGAGCTTGCTGGAACACGGTGTACGGATTGCGGTCCGGCTGTGGTAGCTTCGCGTTGAGTTCGTTGGCCAAGTCATCGAGCTTCCAATTCGGGTCGTCCGCGTCCAGTTGCGCGACGATTTCGGCGACTTCGGCTTTCCGTTGGTCTCGCAGGACGAGTATCACAGACAGCGGCAGGACGACTGCTAGCAAAACCATCAGCACGCCAAGTCGCAACAGCCACTTCCACTTCAAGAATCGTCGCATCGGGGCACCTGGAATTCGAGAATTGGGTTTGCTGAATGAATCGGCTGACCGCGTCAGCCGACTACGGGTTTTCCGGTTCCGCGACTTCGACGGGTTTCGGGGGCGCTGGCTGGCGGCGCAATGCGGGGTCGTAAATCCGGATGCCGTAGTCTTTGCCGAGTGTGCCCGGAGTTTCGTTGTCGAGCAGCCCGCCATCGTCGATCAGGTTTGGCCCGACGGAGTAAACCTTGATGCCGTCAGGGAGGCGCTTGTAGAGGATCGGTTTGCCGGTGAACGGGTCGTTGGGGATTTCGCTTAGGATGTCCTTGGGGATCATGTCGAGCGTCAACGGCCACTGACCGAACTTTTGCCGGTACCGTTCACACGCCACCCCGACGGCAGTTGCGGCGAGTTTCCCCTTGATGCGGAACCCGGCTTCGAGACCCTTTTCCACGGCCGGTACCAGCATGGAAGTCATCATGTAACGGACATCACCTCTTGGTGGTGGGACAATTGCTTTGGTCGCCGCAAGTTGTTGCTCGGATGGCAACTTGCCGGCTTCGACGTATTGGGTCAGCATTTTCAAACTGTAGGCGTGGTCCGTGGGTAAATTGATTCGGACCCCCCACAGTGCGAACGAGTTCCCGATCGGTAGACCCGTCGTGGCGGCACCAACGGCAGGATTATTCATGATCTCGCCGGAGTCGATGATCTCGAAAATTCGGTGAATATAGGCCCGCTCCCCTCGCATCGTTTGTTGAAGGTAGGGGAACTTCGACTGCTGTAGCAAATCTGCTTGTAGCTCCGCGAGACCCTCTGTTGGTTCACCCAGGTTGAGAATTCGCTCCACACTCGACGCAGCAACCGCATCCGTCGCCATCCGAACGAGTTGCGAAATCATCGTCGGCTCGGACCCGATCGAACGGGGGACGCCGAAGCCAGCGCGGGCGGATTGAATTGCTTCATTCGAGCGGCCCGCCGATGCCAATGCAATCGCGTCGTAGCGCAACAGCGCCGCCACTTTTCGGTTGTCTTGGATCGAAAGGAGATCGAATAACATTGGGTTGCGCGGGTACTGAAGGGTCCGCCCGCCTTCGGGTAACCCGACTAACTGCCGCGTAAATTGCAGCGCTGGCTCCGAAGACTTTTGCACCTTGATGTACGGGTCAAGGTCCGCTTTTGCGGGGATACAATTGATCGGCGTTTTGTCCAAATCCGGGAGTGCATTCGTGAGCAGGTTAAAGTCCGCAGGAAGTGCAGCAAGGGCTTTTTTGACGATGAACTGCGGGTTACGTTCCGGCGGTGGTAACTTCGCGTTGAGTTCGTTAGCTAGGTCATCGAGTTTCCAATTCGGGTCGTCGGCGTCCAGTTGCGCGATAATTTTTTGTAACTCGGTGTTGCTCTGGTATCGCAAGACCAGCACGACGGACAGCGGCAGGATGCAGGACAGCAAGACCATCAGCACGCCAAATCGTAGCAGCCACTTCCACTTCAAAAATCGTTTCATGGGCCACCAAAGTTACGCGGTCGGGGTTGTCGAACGGGCCTGTTTCTTGCCAGTCCCGATCACGCGGTCCGGGCTGAATGCGTCGATACGATCGGGGCGACCGGGGAAGGTTCCTTCCAGGAGTGGCCGTACTTGATGTTGCCAGATTGTTCGTAACTGCTCGCGGGTCATTTGCGGGACCATGAAAAAACTGTGGCCAATCTGCCGATCCGGTCCCGCATCGCGGGTGATGCGATGGTTCAGGTCGTCGAACCATTTCACCAGTTGCGGCGCGAACGTGGTGTCGTCATCGGCGGGCGGGTTGTTCTCAAACCAGTTCGCTAGTAGCGTCGCATCTGGAGTCATCTCCACGAACGAAAATCGCCGTCGCAACGCTTGGTCGATACTCGACACCGACTGATCGACGGGGTTCATCGTGCCCAGAATGAAGAGGTTGCTGGGGATGTGGAACAGTTGCTTGGAGTACGGCAGCGTCACCTCTTGGTCGCGGTATTCCAACAAGAACAGCAACTCCCCGAACACACGCGGCAGGTTGCCGCGATTGATTTCGTCTATCACTAAGACGTGCGGTTCGGCGGGGCATTTCATGGCTTGATCGACAAACGTGGCCAGCACCCCCGGTTCGACGGGGTAGGTTAATTCATTGTGCCCGTTCACCTCGACGGTTCGCGGTCGGATGCCCTCCACGAATTCCTCGTAACTGTAACCCGGATGAAACTGAACGAGCCGAATGTTGTTGCCGCGATCGCCGGTGATGAATCGCGCCAACTGCCGGGCGATGTGCGTTTTGCCGGTGCCCGGTACGCCTTGCAGGATCAGTTGCTTTTTGGACTGGAGCAAGTCCAGGCAACGAGTGAGCCAGACATCGGATTGATACGTCGTGTTCTGGAACGCCACACGATCGAACGCAGGTCGGGCATCGGGATGACCAGCACGCCGAGCAAGTAACGGTCGCGGGTCATCGGAAACTGCGGCGGCGAACAGTGGCAACAAGCGGTCGAAGGTAATCAGGATTTCCCCAACGAGTTCGTCGTTGCGCACAATCGGCGAACCGGACTGCAAATGTCGCCACGCGAACAGTTCCTTCCCCGTAGACCACGCGCGCAGATCGGCCACGGAGCGGAAAGTCGTGATGGACTCGCTGAGTGTGGAGCCGAACCCACACTGGGCTGTCGCTTTCGTGCCGACGATGGCCGCGTAGAGTTGCTCGCCGTGTTCTTGCACCGTCTTGCGGAATCGTTTGCCCGCATCCCGTGCCGTGCGGCCCAGGTGAAATCCGAACGCGACGCCACTCGAATCAAGCCGCACGAAGAATTGCACGTCGTTGCGCTTAGTCTCCGAATCGCGGCGATAGAACGTCACCCAGAGTTCGGACTTGTAAGCCGTAGCACGACCAAAATCGTTCTTGCAGATGCTGGATAAGGCGCGTCCCGGTCGGGCATCCGTTTCGAGTTCCCAGCCGTATTCGCCTTGCAAGACGGGCCGAACGTACCGCATCGTGAGCGCTTCGCAAAGTTCGACCAGCGGTTCGCGCACCGCGAAGCCATATCGTTCCCGGTGGGCTGCCATCCAGTCGCCGGCGTTGTTCACTTGAAGGTCGGCGAGGAAGTGAAAAGTGTCCGTGCAAAAGCCCGAGAACTTGCGGTTTTCCACCCGTGCATCGGGGATCGGTTCGCGGTCCGGTTCGCCAAAGCGATCTGTCAGCTTCGCCAACAACGGGACCACTTCGCAAGAGTGAACTCGGAACTGATCGCGTAAGTGGTCGATGACATCGCACGCCAAACGGTATTGTTCCCAGACCGGCAACGTGGGGCCGATGGCATCGGATAAAGTTTGCACGCCACGGCGGGTGGTATCGCACCAAAGCGGGAAGCGATTCGGATGCCGTACATGCAATAGCGCGGATAGCAGAGCCATTTCATTCACGCGAGTGATGCCCTCAGCTTCGAGAGGCGGCTTCAATAAGTCCGCCACAGTTTTCATTGCTTGCGATACTGCGATTACCTGGGGTAACCAATCGCTAATGTTCGCGTCGGTCGGCTGAAGTGTGCTGAACAGCAACTCGTTGGCCGCTTGGTATACAGCGTGATGATTGACGCCGGTTGGGGATGCGTCCATCGCTTGGCGAATGCCGGCTAAGCGGAGGTTGGTTTCGGTGATTCGCTTTCGCAAAGGTTGTTCGGTGCGTAATAGTCGCAGCGAATCTTCGATTCGTCCCGCATTTGGTTCCGTGGGATCGTCACACGATCCCAGTTCACGGCCCTCCAAATTCGCAACTTGGCAAAAGAAGGTGTCCAAATCGCTCGCCGTCAGTTCCGGATATTCCGCGATGAGTTGCTCGTAGAGTTTGCACGCAACCGTGTAGCCGCCAGGGACATCACGCGGCGAAACAGCAGTGAGCAACCCAAGTTTTGTGAGACCGCGAACAACGGCAGGGCGCCAATCGGGCAACCGATCCGGGTTCGTGGCTTTGGCGATTGCGAACCAGAATGCAATCCCCAAACCGGGCCGGAAGTATTGCCCATCGGGGAATACACAACGTGCCAGTCGCAGGGGAAGGGGGTCATGGGCGTGCAAGATGTGGTTCAAGCCGAATCGCACCAAGCCGGGCTTGCGTCGAAACACCTCCTCGTGCCACGGTAACGTAACCACATCCCGGTAGAACGCAATCAACTTCGGGATGAGAACGTCATCGGGGACGCGGTCCAAGTACGCCGGGTTTAACCAGTCCGCTACTGCGGATTCCAGTGCGTGAAGTCGCTGGGATGACGGCCCAGTCGCGCGCTGTTGTGGTAAGGAACGACGAAACGCCGTCAACAACGGCAGAAACAACAGGCCCCGAGAACGTGCCAACATGAACGCCGCCTGGAAGACAATGAGGGAACGAACGCAGATGCCAGTTGATCCGATAACAAGGATTGTAAGGCAAGAAGTGCGGGTCGGGATTTGAAATGCGGGATTTGAAATGACTCGGGAAACAAAAATGCCCCGCCGGTGACTGCTTAAGTGTCGCCCAATCACTCGAGCTGCCGTCCGGCGGGACACCAGTAAAGTAGTCTGCGTTCTGACAGAACACAACCGAAAGTTGCGGATAATACCGACTGATTGGCAACTGGGTGTCGAGTAGCCGGACACGTTTGGCAACACCTGATTATTACGAATCCCGGCTCAGCGTTTCTGCCATTCAGTTGAGGTTGCGGTGTCATCCCTTCAGACACCACAATACTACCCGTTGATCCACCGAGTTTGCCCCGAAAGGATTCTGCCATGTTGCGATGGATTCTGTGTGTTTACGTAGTTGTGACTGTCGGAACTATCGCCAATGCCCACTTCTACTTTCTACTTCCGGGTGGTCCGCAGCAATCGCCGAAATTGGTCTTGGCTGATCTGCCCGAACCCGATGCGACTGTTTCGCTCGACTTGGCACTACAAGGAAAATTCACCGCAATGAGCAAGTCCGGGGATGCAACGCCACTTCAAACGCAGCGGGGTGAAGAAGGTTATCTCACGTTCGGGGTTCTGCCAGCCGAGACGGCGACGGTGATGGGGACCGTTGATTACGGAGTTGTCATTCGGGGCCAGTCCGAGCCGGTGTTGATTCGCCACCACGCCAAGTTGATCGTCATACCGCTTGTTGCGGATGTTCAGAAACAGTCACCGGCACCTGTCGAAATAACTGTGGTGACTCATGCGAGCGGTGTCGTATTTCAAGTGACCGTGAACGGGAAGCCGGTGGAGGCCGATCTGAGTGTGTATGTGCCCGACACGAAACGTGTCGAAGTGGTCCGCACCGATGCCCAAGGGATGACGAAACCGTTCGACAAGAAAGGGCAGTATGCGGCCCGAGTCTTCGTAACCGAAAATCGCAGCGGCGAATACCAAGGGCGAGCCTACAAACAGGTTCGCCACTACGCCACGATTGTTGTGGTCAACGACCGCAATTAGCTTGCTAACGCCGAATACAGGCGTGCAAGGTGGCACCACCCGGAGCTATCGGGCAAACTCGTTGCGGCGACGGTTAAGTGTTGAACGGCAACTAGTTTGTTCCCGGTCAGCAGGTTCGCCATGCCCAAGTTGAATTGGGCCGGAACGCAATCTGCTGCTTGTTCCCATGCGGCAACGGCTTGGCTCACCTCGCCGCTCATCCACAACACAGCCCCATGTTGATTCTGCCACAGCGCCCGCATTGGGCCATCACAAAGCGGTTCAGCGGCGAGTAGGGCCGCTTTGGCTTGGGCGAAATCTCCAAGCCCTGCCAAGATGCCGGAGGTCACTAACAGCGTTGCCGCGTGTCCTTGGCTCAGGTTCTTTTGGCACCAACTGCGCAACGCTGAAAACCCAGGAATCGCCGCCGGTTTGCCGGTCGGCTTCAAACTGGTCAGTTCGCCACCCGTTAACAACGGGGAAATTTCCCGAAGACTTTGGGGGAACAGACCCGCCGCAAATGGACTGCTCTTGTGTGTTTCGAGTGCGGCAAATCCCGCCCATTCTGGTGGGGTCGTCACTTTCTCGGTCGTAACTCCGGCAAATACCGCGATGCCTTCGCGCCAGAGTTGGGTCGCAGCAGCGCGAAAGCCACCAATGACTTCGTGCGGCTCGACTTCGCTTTCGATGGCCGCGTCGATCTCAGTGCCACCGGCTGTTGCCAAGAAGCGTGCCATCAGGTCATCGAGATTCGGCACCGCGTTGGGATTCGTGATTGGCTTCGACATGCGGTTGCCTCCGAGGGCGTCTGAAAAGCGAATTCGTCTGACGGGGAACGAACAACCCTGTCAGACTTGCGCAAAACAGCACCGCCCGCGAGAAAATCGCGGGCGGTGTGGGAAATCGAAACGCTTCTAATTTTTGTCAACCTTCTTCTCAGCCGGTTCCGGCGCAACTTGGGGATTGATTGCGGGTATCTGCGGAAGTGGGGCAGGGTACTTCTGAATCAACTTCCCAAGGTCCGACGACTTGCCGACCAATAACTGATTCACCACAGCCAGTTTCGCCTTCAACTCCAGACTCGGCTCGGCGGTCATCGCTTGAGACAACGCCTCCAGTTGATTCGTGGGAATCAGTTTGCCGAAGCTTTGGATGTGTTGAATCGTGCGGTCCAGTGCTTTCGAGCGAAGCGATACTGGTTTACCACCCCCTAGGCCGAGTGATAACAGGTCTTGTTGCGTTTCCGAAGTCGGGATTTTTGCTACCGCATCGACGGCGAGGTCAGCCAAGTCATCATCACGGAGTGCTTGCCGTAATGCCGTCTCCGCAGGGCGGACATCGTACCCAGGGATTTCACCCAACGCGAGTTTCCGCAGGTATTCCATTGCGAGTTTCGCGGACCGTTTTCGATCGGCGGGGAGTTGCGGAAGTTGTGCGGGGTCTGTCACCGCGTTGAGGATGTCTTCACCCAGAGCGACAGCCGTGAACGATTCTGGGATCACGGACACGCCACCCACCGTGCGAGCAAACTTCCCGAGGAGTGCTTCCACGACGGGATCTTTGTAGGAATCCACTGGCAACCCCAGGGACTCGAAATTCACTCGGCTCATCAGTTCGTCCAAGCGTTGCTTTCGCGGCGCATCGAGTGAACTTTCCAGTTCTTCGACCAACCGGGTAATGGTCTCGGTCGGCAGCCGTTCGGCACTGGCTGCCAGTTGCGGGTTGGTCAGAATCACTTGAGTCTTACCATCCATCAACTTGTAGGTCGCCGGTGACGATTCCAAAGTGATGGGGTATTCGGTCGCCAAGGCGATGTAGGTCAACTGCGGTAGCCGGGAATCGAGCAGGGCTTGAAGTGTTTTGGATTGGGGCAAACTGGCTGCAACCATCAGCCGGCGAAGTCGCTCGAACCGTAACCCGTACAGTTCCGCGAGGCGTTTGTCACGAAGCTGAACAACCGTGGCTTTCTCGAGTGCAAGATCGCGGACCGGTCTCCGGGGATCAAAAGCGTAGGGCGGGGGAACGTCGGTCGATGATGTTTCCGTCACCGCAATCAGAAACGCCAGCCGGGTCACCAAGAGTTCAAATGACAGTTGCCGGGTCTTATCCGCGGACCCCACGATCAAAATCGGCCGCCGGGCAACGTTACTATCTGCGAGAAGCTGGGGTACGAGATCCTTGAGTTCTGGGTTCACAACGTGGCGATCAATGAAAATCAGGTCCGAATCCGCTGCGAGAGAAATTCGCCGGGTGAGTTCCCGACCGCTGACGAATCGCTCGACGTTGTAGCCGAGTTGTTTCAAACTCGCAACCAGCTTGTTAGCCCGGATGTCCGAAGGATCGACGACCAGCGCGCGACCCAGTTCCTTACCGCCACTGGGTGCCGTATCAACCGAGGCAGCCCGACGAAGGATGTCGATGATCTTGGCATTCTTGCCATGAGTTGCGGGGATTGGTGCCTTAATCATCCCGATTGCGGCTGCCAATTGAACTCGTGTATCGGGATAATCGAGCGCTCGCAAAAACACGCTGGGCTTTCCATCGGCTGCCTGTGCCGCCGATTTCTCAGACCGCGTTGCCAGGATTTGGGTTAAGCCCAAGACCAAAGCCGTCCGTTGTTCCCGCAACGCGCGGTCCAACATCCCGACTAACAAATCGGGTGGTGCGGCAGCTAAGATTGGAAACAGTGCCGGGTCAGACTGTGCCAAATCCGCGAATTGCGACTTCTCAACGGCCCGTTCCACGGTCAACGCTAAGAACAATTCTTGAGCTGCTAAATCCTCCGGGTTCCGCTCCAAGGCCCACCGAAGATTGCGAATGGCGAAGTAATCGCTTGCTTGGGTCTTGGAGACATCCACGGCGGTGACATTCAATTTCTCTGCGTTCCAACTCCAGAGTTTCACCCGATCGCCGGATCGGAACCGGGCTGTTTTCGCGCTGACCGTTTTGGCGATAGCGACGAGTTCCGTGGAAGCCTGTTTCTTGCCCGAAGCCCCAGCCGAAAGCCGGTCCAGGACACCGGCGGAATAATCACGAAGCGTGCGAAGGTCTTCGGTTTTCGCAGCATTGTAGTACCACAGGTGTGGCGTAAAATCCGTGTCCGGGGAGCTGAGGAGATTTAACAAGTCTTCCCGTCCAACTAGCGCCCGGAAGATGCCCAATTTCAAATCCGTTGCCAGACCGTCCGATGCCGCCAAGAAACCGGGAAGTTGATTCACTTCGAGTTTCGAGATTGACCCGAGAATACCGGCCCGCAAATTCACATCGGAACTGGTACGAAGCGTGTCCACCATGATCGGCACAACCGCATCACCGGACAGCTTGAGTTGTTGTTCCGCGTAAATGCGTTCTTCGAGGGTCGCACCCAGGTTGTTGACGAACTTTGTGATGCGGGCCGGGTCTTGGTAGAGCTTTTTGTTCGCCTCTTCGGACTTGGCAATGATCGAGTTCACAGCCCCGATTGCTTCCGCTTGGGATTTCGCTTCGTCGGACCAGACTGGCACGTTGCGGAGTTTGAGAAAAACCGTCGGCTCGTTCTTGGCCAGATCAAGGTAAACCACGTCACTCGGGTTGGCCGCGAGAAACGCCTTCAGCGTTTCGGCAGCAACATCAAACCGACCCTCACGAATCTGTTCGCGGGCCAGTTTGAAAAGTGCTTGTGGTGTTTTGGTGGCGTCTACGCCGCCACCGGGGGCAGGCGCAGGGGGTTGGGCGGCCAACGGGCCAGAGAGGCAACAGACTGCCCAAGTTAAAGCAAGGGCGGTGACGCGGAGTCTCACCGGCTATCCTCCGTTGTGATCTGCAAGTGCGGTCAATCGGCGAAGTTGCACAGAGTAGGCAGTTTACGAGAAACTCGCCTACCCAATCTAGAATTGTGCGCGGGCGCGACGCACTTAGCAATCCACTTCGCAACGAACTAGGTCTTCAAACGTCTCGCGGCGTCGGATCAATCGGTGCGTACCGCCTGTAACGAGGACTTCGGCGGCCCGTACCCGGCTGTTGTAGTTTGACGACATGCTCATGCCGTAAGCGCCGGCGCTGAACACGGCCAAGAGATCGCCTTGCTTCATCACCGGCAGATTCCGCGCTTTCGCTAAATAGTCCCCGGATTCACACACCGGACCAACAACATCTTGCAGGACCGTGCCCGGAATCGCAGCTTCAAAATCGTCCGGCTTCTCCGGCACGTCGTGACACGGTTGGACCGGCCAGATGCGATGGAACGCATCGTACAGTGTCGGTCGGATCAAGTCGTTCATCGCCGCGTCTTGGATGATGTAATGCTTGCCACCTGTGTCCTTGTTAAACAACACTCGACTCAGCAGCAGACCTGCGTTGCCGACGATGAATCGTCCCGGTTCCAGCACCAATTGGCAACCCGTTTCACGCACGGCAGGCAAGATCACCTCGGCAAACGCGGTCGCAGGCAGGGCTTCTTGCTTGCGGTAGTGGATGCCGAACCCGCCGCCCATGTTGAGGTAGCGAATGTCGTGGCCTTGTTGCCGGAAGGCACGAATCAATTGAACCGCTTTGGCCGAACCCGCTGCATAAGCGTCCGCCTTCAAGATCGGCGAGCCGAGGTGCATGTGTAGCCCCACGATCGACAAACCGGGGTGGTTGACCGCCTTCGCAGAGACTTCGAGGATGCCTTCGATATCAAGTCCGAATTTAACACCTTTAACGCTGGTGTCGGTCTTAGCGTGGGTCTTGGGCGGTAAATCCGGATTCACCCGCAATGCCACCGGAGCTTTGCGGCCCATTGACTTGGCCACGTCGCCCAGTGCGAACAGTTCTTCTTCACTTTCGACGTTGAAGAGGAACACGTTGTTCTCAAGCCCGTAACGCATCTCGGCAGCCGTCTTGCCGACACCCGCGAAAACAATTTTCGCGTCCGGACCACCGGCTTTCAAAGCCCGATACAGTTCCCCGCCGGACGTGACATCGAACCCCGACCCGTGCTCGGCCATCAGCTTACAAATGCTGAGATTGCCGTTAGTTTTGATGCTGTATGCGATGATCGGCTTCGCCGGTGCGAACGCGGACTGTATCGCGTTCAAGTGATGGACCAGTGTCGCCTGACTGTACACGAACAACGGCGTGCCGTATTTTTCGGCCAGTTCGGGGACAGGAACGTCTTCGCAATACAGTGTCCGGTTCCGGTACGCAAAATGATCCATGAGACTCGGTTTCCTGAGTGGTGAGTGTCCGTGTTCGTTTATCCTAACCGCACTCGCCACTCCTTCAACTGCCGTTCGACTTCAGCCGGTGCCGTGGAACCGTAGCTCTTGAACGCCGCCACCGCGTTGGCCACGCCGAGCGCGCTGCGAATTTTCGCGCCGCTACCGGGTGCGGCCTCCTCAAACGCTTCCGTAGGCAAATCGACGAGTCGGCGTTTTTCGTTTTCGCAACGGCGGACTAGCTTGCCAACCGCTTCGTGGGCAGACCGCATCGGAACACCCTGCGCGATGAAAAACTCCATCAGCGTGGTGGCATCGAGGAACCCGTCTTCGATGCGGGAGGCAATCACGTCCCGGCGTAGCTTCGTTTGCTCGACTAACGGGGCGGCGACTATCAAGCATCCCACGACGGTATCGAACGCATCAAACAGGGCGGATTTATCCTCCTGCAAATCGCGGTTGTAGGCGAGCGGTAAGCCCTTCACGAGCATCAGTAATTGTTGCAAACAGCCGACTACTTTGCCGGTCTTGCCGCGGGCGAGTTCCAGCACGTCGGGGTTCTTTTTGTGCGGCATAATACTGGAGCCGGTGCAGAAGCCGTCTGGCAGTTCCAGAAAGTTAAACTCCGTTGTAGACCAGATGATCCACTCCTCCGCCCAACCACTGAGATGGATGGCGATGAGCGACAGATCGAACACGAACTCGATGACGAAATCGCGGTCACTCGAAACATCCAGACTGTTCCGCGCGACACTATCAAAACCCAGTTTCGCCCGCACCGATTCCCGGTCAATCGGCAACGAACTCCCCGCAAGTGCAGCCACGCCGAGCGGCAACACGTTCGCCCGCTTGCGGCAATCGGCAATGCGCTCGCGGTCCCGTTGAAACTTCTCGATGTACGCCAAAAAGTAGTGCGGCGCGAGAACGGGTTGCGCACGTTGAAGGTGCGTGTACCCCGGCAAAATCACGCCCCGTTCACGCTCAGCGGATTGCAAAAATGCGCGTTGCACGTCCACAAGCAAGCCGTCCAAATCGTCGATCGCGTCGCGGACCCACAGCTTCACGTCGGTGATGACTTGGTCGTTGCGACTCCGGGCGGTGTGGAGCTTGCGGCCGACATCACCAAGGCGGGCAATCAGGGCACGTTCGATGTGGGTGTGGATGTCTTCGAGCGATATGGAAAATTCCATTTTCCCCTGGTCAATCTCCACCCCGATTTCGTCGAGCGTTGTGGCGATGAGTTCGGCTTCCGCGACCGTGATTAACCCCACTTCGGCCAACATGCTCGCGTGGGCTTGGCTGGCGGTAATGTCGTATTGGTAAAGTCGGCGGTCGATCGTGATCGACTCCGTGAAGGCTTCGACACGTTTATCCGTTTCCCCGTCGAAGCGACCGCCCCACGTCTTATGGCTCATCACGCAGACCTTTCGGTGTTTCATTGAACGATTCGGGCTTTGTTAGCCCGCCGCGCAAGCAAGGGGCTTGCCAACCCTTGCTTGCGCGGCGGGCTAACAAGTAACCACATCGCTCTCGCCTGATTCAACTTTGCCATTTGTATCAGCAGAGTGCGTGACCGTCCGGATTCTCTACGAAGAGTGACACTCTATGAACCGATCAGGGGTATACTTCGGCACCAAGCGATCGCAAGTAGCGATGTCGCTTTACCGTTCTAGGAGCATCGGATGTACCGTCAGTTTTGTGTAGTAACCACTTTAGTGCTGTTGACTTTGGGACAGGGCCAACCGGCCTATGCCCAAAAG
Source organism: Fimbriiglobus sp. (assembly GCA_043785105.1). Classification (GTDB taxonomy): domain Bacteria; phylum Planctomycetota; class Planctomycetia; order Gemmatales; family Gemmataceae; genus Fimbriiglobus. The sequence continues at coordinate 10,852 of JAYVXO010000030.1, read as the reverse complement.
GCCATTGAACCCACAATCGAAGTGCGGATGCGGTCGGTCAACGACTTCTTGGATAAAGTCGCGTACCTCGGCGACATCGTCAACCAAGCCGAACCGGCCAAGCAAGCCGTCGAGTTTGTCCGCACGATTACCGATGAGAAAAAGGGCATCGAAGGCATCGACCCGACGAAACCGTTCGGGTTTTACGGCACGATCACCAAGGACGTGATTGATAGCCAGGTGATCCTGATGATCCCCGTTGCGGACGAAAAAGCGTTCCTGGACTTGTTGACCGGGAAGCTCAACCTGGAGCCGAAAAAAGGGGACGGTGATCGTTACGAACTCCAGATTCCAAACGTCCCGTTGCCGGTCTTCTTTCGCTTCACCAACGGTTATGTTTACGCCACGGCAGGTTCAGTCAAGAACCTGGATGAGAAAAAGCTGCTGGCACCGAAGGACTTTTTTCGCGCGAATGACTCCGCACTTGCCTCGGCGGATGTTCACCTCGATCGAATCCCCGACGACATCAAGAAGACGATATTCGCCCAGATCGAACTGAAAACGGCTGAATCGAAAAACGAGAAAAAGGACGGTGACACACCGGCGGGCATTCGGCTCCGCAACTGGGGCGTTGACGTGGCTCCCCAAGCTCTTCAAACGTTGCTGAAGGACGGTGGCAAACTTTCGTTGACGGTTGACCTGAAACCGAAGAGCGATGACATCGCACTCGACGTTCAGCTTACAGCGAAGAAGGGGAGCGAATTCGCCAAGTCGCTGAGCGGTCTCAAAGGGCGAACCGGCCTGGCATTGCCGACAGCGAAGAACCCACTTGCAACGGCGTCCGCAAAACTGGCAATCCCTGAGGGGTCGCTCCAGGAACTTCAAAAAGCGATCGATCTGGCCGTCGAAGAAGCGATTACCGCCGCACCGGAGAGCGAGAGAGCGGCCAGAAAACAGGAAGTCAAGGCGCTGATGCCGACGTTAAAAGCGGGCAAACTGGAGGCAACGTTCCTCGCCACGGATCGTGACAAGAACGGGAAGACGGCAATTTACTTCGCGCTGACCGTGGTCGAAGGCAAAGAGATCGAGAAGTCCTTCAAGCAACTGGCGACAAAAGTGACTGAAGACAAGGCGACCTACGAGTTCGACGTGAAGAAAATCGGTGACGTGACGTTCCACAAGGTTGTCGTCAAGGCACCGGAGTTCCGAGAAACCATCGGTAGTGACACGATCTGGGTCGGGATCAGCGACAAACTCGTCGTGGTTCAAATCACCCCGGACGGCAAACTCAACGAAGTCTTGGCCAAGCCAACGACTACCGACAACGCCCGCCCGCTTCACGCCGAGGTGTCCATCGCCAGCCTGTTTGCCTTGACAGAAAAAGCCCTCAAAGCCGAGACGATGAAGGAGTTGATTTCCACCGCCTTCGGCAAAACCGGCACAGCAGGGAATGACACTTTGAAGTTCAGCATCGAGAGCGGCGATGCCCTCACGATGCGAATGAGCCTGAAGGGCAAAGCCATGAAGTTGGCCGTGATGGTTGACCAAGAAAAGAAGAAATAATAGTCGATCGTGAAATCGGGAACGGCGTGTTGCACGCCGTTCCCGATTTCGTTTACACCTTGACCGTTTCACCCGCACCGTGGTTGTTGCCGCTCTTGAACGCGGCTTCGATAAACGCGACGATTTCGAGCGTGATTTGCGGATCAATCGGCGAGACTTTCGTGGTGAACATCTCGACGACGTGCTTCAGTAACTCGCGGTAGATCACTGTCGTGGTCACCGCCTTTGCGGTGATCCCCTTTTCGGCATACGCGGTGAACCCGTACCCGGCGGACCCCGTCCGAATGCCGCGTACTGTTCCGATGCGACCGTCGTTCCAAACGCCGGTTACGACATCCGTGTCCATTTCATGGGTGCAAGTCACCCGCTTGCAACCCGGCCCCATGATCGTGTACAGAATCTCCACGGCGTGGATGCCGTAGTGGAACAGGCCGGGGTTGCGTTCGTGCAGGGACGCCGGGCCGTGGACTGAACAGCCGAGGACTTTGCCGTGCTTGGGGTCCGCCACGTATTCGGTGACTTCCGTGGCGTAGCGCAATGCGGACGAGCTGAACAGTGGCAGTTTCTTTTTCTCCGCCAGTGCCACGATGGCTTTCGCATCGGCGAGTGAGCAGGTGAACGGCTTATCGACGTAGCACGGAATCCCCGCTTCGAGGAATGGTTTCGCGCGGTCCCAATGCACCGACCCGTCAACGGCTGCAATTATCATCGCGTCCACTTTGCCGACCATGTCACTCGGCTTATCGACGAGCGGAACGTCGTACTTCTTCATTTGCTCCGTGTAACCTGCGATCCGTTCGGGTGAGAGTTTGGATTCGCCGGGGCAACCGACCACCACTTTCGCGCCCTCCACCCATTGCTCTTTCGCAACGTCGATGTGGTTAATGCGTTTCGTGAATTCGACGACGTGCGACGTATCGAAGTCGAGGATGCCGAGCTTAATCATGTCAATCCTTCCGCAAAGCGGGAATGAGCGGGGCTTGGGCAACACTAACGGTGGCAAGACCGGCGACGACGACGCCAGCCGTCACAACGGCAACCAGCAAGATCAGGAAGTTCGTCCAGGGTAACGAGCCACCGAGTGCGAGGTTCGGCAACACGGATGCGATCGCCGCACCCGCGCCGACGACTAACCCGATCGCCAGTACCACAAGTGTTTCCGAAAGGATGAGCAATTGCAAGGCGCTAGTGCGATATCCCACGGCACGAAGCAACGCCAGTTCTCCCGTGCGTTCCCACACGCCGCGAAGAACGACGACCCCCAGGCCCAAGATGGCGAGCAACAAACCGAAGCCGCCGAGTAGTTGAAACGTTGTCAAATACGCGCCGACGACGGCTTGGTAGGTCGCCACTTTCGCGGTGCTGCTGGTCACAATTAACCCGTTGGCCCTCAAGCCCGTTTCCAGTCGTTGCGCGATCGCGGCTTCTTTCCCGGCGGGTGCGTCAATCAGAAAAACTTGGTAGCCTTCTTGCCGTGGGAACAGCTTGCGGAACGACATGTCTGCCATCAGCAGTTCACTTTGGAACACCGAATCTTGCAAGAACGCCACGATCCGAACCGGGACCAGTGTGCCGTTGGCGTCAGGGATTTCGACGATCCCGCCGAGCATCGTCTTCAGCATAAACATCGCGGTGTTTTGCTCTACGATGACCGGGATCGGCATGATCCCGTTGGGCAACGTGGGGACCGGCTTTTTCAGTAACAGCCAGGGGTTGCTGCGTTCGTTGTCCGTGGTGGCCTCGGTTTGTGTGAACAGAAAACCACCGCGTCCGATGAGATCGTTCGGGACGCCGAGAATGCGGGGTTGACCCGCTTGAAACAGGTTCAAGCAACTCGCGTCATCGCCGCCCTTTAACCGGAACCCGAATGCTTGGATGCCGTCCAAGTCTGCTTTCGCCTCGGTCAGAAGTTGCTCCCGATTCAGTCCGGACGGGTTGCGGGCTTCTTGCTGTTGGTAGACGGCGCGGAGGCGTTCGTAAAAATCGTCCCGCCCCGGTTCCCGGTCGAACGGCTGGAAAATCGGCACATCGGCTTCCGCGATCAGGCGGAACCCACCGCTACCGCCGTTGACTTGAAGAAACGCATCATCCGGCTTTCGGCGGAAACTTTCGACTGACACGACCAAGAACACTGCCAACGCAATCAACGTCGCGGTGAGCAAAGTGCGGGTCACCTTTCGCCCCGCATTGCGTAGCCCCAGTGCCAGCAACGCCCCCCGACCCCGGCTACGAATCGTGGCGTGTTGTGGCCGTAGCAGTTGGGCACGCGCCAAAAACAGTCCGCCAACCAGCAGGCAAAAGCCGCCGCCAAAAAACGCCATTGATCGTTCATCCGGCTTCGATTGCAGTGGTCCCGTTGCCAGGGCCACGCCACCCAACACGATCGCAATTACGCCGACAACCACAGACCAAAACGGGCGACGAGCCGTTGCGACAGCATCTTCCGCCACAGTCGTTTCGGAGCGTAGCAAGGCCGGAGCGGAAACGCGCATGAGGCCACGCAGGCTAAACCAAATCGTGAGTATCGCCACGCCTATGGTGAGGAAGAATTCGATCGTCAGTGACAGCGGGGTGACATGGAATTTGAGAAACTTGCCGACTTCGACATCGGGCCACAACACCGTTAGCACCTTCAACATCAACTCCGCGTAACCGATCGCTAACGCCAGACCGAGAAGCGTTCCCAGCACGGCGACGGCGATGCCTTCGACCAGCAGTAGGCGCATCACTTTTTGCGTCGAGTACCCCGTTGCCAGCAACAGCCCGACCTCTTTCGCCCGTCGTTCAATCGCCAAACGGAACAGGAGGCCGACCAACAGCAACGCTGCGAAAATCAGCAGATTGCTGAACAGCAAGAACAACATGCCGAAGTCCGTGCCGCCTTTACTCGCTTCGAGAAGCCGCTGTTTGGTCGGTTGAAATTGTAGCCCCGCCGTCTCGGGTTTGAGTTGTCCCAGCAGCTTGGTGCGGAACTGGGTTTCGAGTTCCTTCAAACTCATTCCGGCTGGTGGCGCGACGCGAATCGAAGTCACCGTCCCGAAGCGGCTGGCGAAGAGTTGTTCGCCTTTGGCTTGGGTGATGTACGCTTTGGGCGTGGTGCGGTGCTTGTCCCAGAACTCTTCGTCCCGCTTCTGAACGCGCCGCGAGTTCAACTCAAATGGCGATTCCCAATCGCCGATTTTCAACTTGTCCGTGATGCCAGGGAAGGGCGGCGTCAGGTCCGGATCGGCGGCGGCACCTGCTAACGGTAGGTAGCCTTTGAACCGGAACGTCGCCGAAGTCTCTTCAACGACTGCTTCCATTTCCGGTTTGAAGTACGTCAACGTAATTAGGTCGCCCGGCTTCAACCCCGTGAATGTGGACTGGGTCCAATCAGATAACACAATTTCATCATCGGCTAACCCGGTCACGCCGGTCGGCAGAAATGGCCCGAGTGGCGGTGCGGCAGCGGGGTTGATTGCCGCGATGACCGAGTAGGGAACGAGTTGCTTTCCGGTCCCGACATCCTTGTTCCAAATCGGTTCTGTTCCGGTGCTGATCGCGTTCACCATGTAAGTGAAGGTGCGTTCGCTGCGGGCGTTCAGTTCCCTGGCAGCAGCTTCAATCGGGATCACAACTGCGGGGTCGAGAATCAATTGCTCACTTTCAACGGAAAGGTACTCGCCGCGTTTCGGTGCCACGTTCACGCGGATCGACCAATCGTCTAGTGCCAATTTCTTCGCCAAGCTTTCGTTCAGTTCCGGAGTCGTTCCGGATCGAGCCAAGAGTGCATTGATGCGACCCGGTTTTTCCAGACGGGTTTGTAAATACTTCAACGGTACAAACACGTTGAGCGGCGCGGCCGGGTTGGGTGAAAGGTTGAAGTCGTTGGCAGGGTGATCGGCGGGGAGAATCGTTGTGACTTCGACGCGCAGTGATGCCGTAACATCATCAATTGAACGCTTGCCGAGGAGTGACGATCGCGGCACATTCGTGAATCGCTCCACGCCAAGCTCGACTTTGTCACCCCGCTTGACGCCCAACCGTTCGGCTACGGTCGCGGACAGCGTCACGATTGGTTGCGAATCCTCTCCCACTTGCGGGCGAAGTTTGAAGGCGGCAATCCCCACATCGTTGACCCCGATCACGGTCACACGGCCCAGGTACTTCGATTCGCCCGCACTGGTTTCGCTGCGGATGGAGCCTTGCAAAATCAACACAGGAACGACATCACCCGGCAACTGCTTCGCAATCTCTTCTCGAACAAGTCGGGTACCTAAGTACGCGGATTCCACACCGTTGAGTTGTCGTAATGCGCGGTCGTGCAAGCTACCGCGCAACGAATCCCCGATGATGAGTGCCCCCGTCAACACGGCGGCACCAATCGCCACGCCGAGGAGAACAGGCAGATTCGATTGCCAGTGATAGGCCGCACTGCGAAGCGGAAAAGTCCGAAGCGAAATCATGGTGTGTGCCGGAGTCCGTGGTGTGCGATTCACGCAGTGTGCAAGATGCCTTCGTTCATTTCCAGGCGTGTCGAAAAGAGTTTCGCCATGTCGGTGCTGTGGGTGACCACCATCAGAATCGTCTGTTCTTGGCGATGCAGTTCCAACAACAACTCCGCAACCGCGTGGGCGTTTTTGCGGTCGAGGTTTCCGGTCGGTTCGTCCGCTAATAGCAGTGCTGGCTTTTGGATTAGTGCTCGCGCCACGGCAACCCGTTGGCGTTCCCCACCGGAAAGCTCTGCCGGTCGGTGGTCCAGCCGATTAGCAAGCCCTACCCGGTCGAGTAACTTTCGAGCGTACTCTTCGGTGGTAGTTGGGTTCGCATCGGGATCGACCAACGTGGGAATCAGCACGTTTTCCAGCACGGAACATTGCGGCAACAGGTGGTGATCCTGGAACACGAACCCGATGCGTTTGTTGCGAAACTTCGCCAACTCGGTGTCGTTCAATGCGAACGGGTCCACGCCGGCGAGTTTCACCACACCACCCGTCGGGCGGTCCAGTGTCCCGAGGATGTGCAGCAGCGTGCTTTTCCCCGAACCCGACGGCCCCATGACGGCGACGGCGTCGCCGGGGTGTAGCGTCAGCGATACGCCGTTCAACACAGTCAGCGACCCCGAACGAGTGAGGTAGTCTTTGTGCAAGTTTTCAACAACGAGTGACATGGTGAATCGCTTCAAGTGGTGTGGAACAGTGGGGCTAAGCTTCCAGTTTCGTGCGGATTTCCTGGGGAATCTCGGCTGATTCTAACTGATGATTCCCGTTATCCCGACAATAGACTGCGGTGATCCGGCCGGTTGCAATCACATCAGAATCGCGGGTGAAATCGTGGCGGTAGGTGATCGACTTGCGGCCAATTTTTTCGACGGTAACGCTGATCGTCAACACGTCTTCAAACTTCGCCGGCTTCTGGTAGTCGCAGGCTGCGGACACACGTGGGAAACCCACTCGGCGGCCCGAGTCTACCCACGTCACGGACAAGCCACGAGTCCGCAGGAACTCGGTTTCTGCCGCTTCCATGAAGCGAAAGAAGTTCGAGAAGTGCATGATCCCGGCCATGTCTGTATCGCCGAATTCAACGCGGCGGGTGGTGCTGAAGGTGCTTGGCATAGTTCCGGTACGCATGAACGGGCTGGTGATTCCATCATTTAGGATATGGCAACTTCGGGTGATGACACTCCGACATACCGCTTCAGGCTACGCACGGTCTCATTCGCCATTTCTTTAGCCGTGTAGTGATGATGGGTACCAAGGTGACCTTTCGTACCCATCTCGCTCCGCATGGTTGGGTTGGTCAGCAGTTGCAAAAGTTTATCGACACAGTCTCCCAAGTTCCCCGGTTCAAACAATAACCCGCCACCCGTTGTCTCAATCAATTCCGGAAACGAGCCGTGTCGGGGTTGCACGACCGGGACGCGGTTGGCCCACGCTTCCAGTATGTAAAGCCCCTTTGGTTCATGATAGTTCGTCGGCACGCATAGCACGTCAATCGACTGGAAAAATTGCACCTTGCTAGCATGATCGGGTGAATCGACGTGTTCAAAGTCGTCGAGCAATCCCGCTGTTTTCAGTTTCTCAACTTGCTGGTGGTAGTATGGCCGATTCTGCTCACCCAGCCAACCGGACACGCTGAGTTTTGCTTTTGGTACGGCGGTGTAGGAACGCAGTAAAATGAACGCATCGACAACGTTGTGGAACCCTTTTTCGGGACAGATGCGGGCGAAAAACCCAACCGTTGGTACTACTGAAGTGAGGTCTCGGAGTGTACCATCGTGCCCCTTCAAATTGATGCCGGGGTACACCACGCCCATTTTTCGGCGATCAATGCCCAAGTATTTCGCCATTGAATCTGCATAAAACTTGCTGGTGCAAATGTATCCATCTGTGGCGATGTCATTGCGGCGGATTTCGTCGATACACCGCTTTCGTGCCTTGGCGGGCAGGGCGTCCAAGAAAATATCATCACCTTGCAGCGTCGTCACCACTGGCACGCCAAGCTGTTTTTTAATGGCTGGAGCGAGGCCGGACAGCAACGCATTGGTCAAGATCACAACTTCGGGTTTTGCTTCGGTTTTCAGCCAATTGACCAACTTATCGAGTTCCTTACGTTGCCGTCCGTCCGTGCCGCGTAGCATGGACACGGTCAAATCCGCGAAGTCGGCGTAGTTCACGTTGCGGGCTTTGTGGGAGACAAATCGCAACAACATTGGTCGATTCAGCAACCAATCCACAAACCGTGGCGCGATCCGGAACAGTGATGATTTCTCCTGCAGATACACATTAATGCCGCCGTAGAATATTCGCCCTTGGCTCACGTCGACTTCATCAGTCCGGATCGGCATGTATGTCGGTATCAGTATGGCGTCATGGCCCTGTTCAATGAGGGCAGTCACGAGCGTGTTGTCACGCATGCAACTCCCGCAGAACATTCCCGCCGCCCCAGCCGTGATAAAGGCTATCCTCATCTGTTTCAATTCCTTATACGACGAGTGGATCGTCCGGCACCACGGGTTGACTGGCATCAATCATCAACCACAAGAACACCCCGATGATGTACACCGATCCGTACATTGCGAAGCAAATTAAGATGCCGTTGTCGCCGGGATAGCTTTTGGTAATCATCCCGGTGACGAAGATGCCAGACACGGCACCGACTAGGTTGCCGAACATGTTCATCGCACCCGAAACGGTGGCAGCATACTCGCGGCCAATGTCTTGGCAGACTGCCCAAGCGGGTGCCATAATCAAGTCGTTCATGAACCCCATCAGGATGAGTAGCCCGGCGAAGAGCCACAAGTTTGTCGGGTCGTTGTACTTGACCAACGCAGCTAAGAAATAGGCACTCGCGGCGCCGCCGTAGCCGATCATGCCGAACAGTCGTCGGCCCCACTTACGATCCCCGGTACGACGGATGTAGCGGTCCGAAAGTAATCCACCAAGCAAGCATCCGAACATACCTATCAATAGCGGGGAACCACTGAGTATTGCGATTAATATTTTACCCGTCGCTGTGCCGTTCAATTCCGGGAATGCGAGCTGCATCGAACGTGGGTGGTTGTACATCAAAAAATACCAACAAAAATTCGTCACAACATACATCGCGCACACTGCCCACAGGTTACGCGACCGAACCAGCTTTCCCCACGGTACGACCACGACCTTGGCAGCGACTTTGCGGCCCGCGTTGATTTGCGCCAGTTCGGCGGCGTTCACGCGGCTGTCTTCTTCGGGCTTATTCTTGAAAATGAAATAGAACGCGGCACACCAAATCGCGGCGACGGATGCAAACATCCACATGGCTTCCCGCCACGTGACGCCACCCAGTTCAACAAGCAATACCCAAACCAGTGGTGTGAGTCCGCCCATGAACCGCGCTGACATCCAAACGGCGGATTTCGCAAACCCCCGATCACCGGCTGGGAACCAGTTGTACAGCGACTTGGCGATGTTGGGAAAGGCACCGGCTTCGCCCACGCCGAACAAGAACTGCATGACGACCAGTGCCGCAAACCCGACGTAGATGCCACCGGGTAACGTCAACCCCGTCAACCCGGTTAGCGCGACAAACGCCGACCACCAGATGACCACGCGGAGCAACACGGATCGTGGCCCGCGAGTGTCACCTAGCCAACCTGACGGGATTTCAAACAGTGCATAGGCGAGTTGAAAGGCCATCAGCACGATGAAAAAGTCATCTTCTGTGTAGGTCGAGCCAGCAGCGTTCAGGTCGGCCATGATCGCTTTTTTAGCACTGCCGTTCGCGGCACGGTCCATGTAGGTAATCATGGCCAGAATGCACAACAAAAACAGAATCGAATAGCGAACGCGGGTGGCGCGGGTAGTTGGCGAAGGTGTCATAGGATGCGGCTAGCGAACGTGGGGGAGGTCGATCACATCCGCCACAATCTAGCCACGTTTGGGAGTTGAGGCAACGAACCGTTTTGAAGTATGACCGGAATTATGGCTTCTTCGGTTCGGGAACGGTCGGTGCTGCGGCGCGGGCGATCGTGTCGGCGGCTGGTTTGGTATCAACCAACGCCCACTTCACGTCCTTAATGTCTGGTTCCGTCTTGGCTTCAACTTTTAGCATCAGGTCTTCGGCGTGCCAAGTCATCTTGCCTTGATAAACGGGTTTTGTCAGTGCCCGAGAATCGAAGATTTGAATCTTCTTCTCGCCGGCTTGGGTTTGAAACTCCCGATAAACTTCGCCCGGCAGAAGCCGCACAACCTTCCCACGTTTGAAAATCAGCCCGTCCGTTACTTCTTGAATGATGAGCGTTTGTTTGGTGTCGTTTTTGATGCAAACCCATCCCGCAAAGCTCGTGCTGGATGACACGAGACACGCGGCCACAACCAGAATCAGCAACCGCACTTCCGACGCGCGGAACATGCTAACACCTTACCATGTCAGGGTTTCGGGCGATTTCACGACGGCTTCACGTCACGAACTGGCTTCCCAGTTGATAGTAGAACGCTTTTGATGATGGTGGCTTGCGCCCGAACAGAGTGTCTGAAAAACGAGCAACCTCGTTCCACGGAATCGTGTCGGAACGAGGTTGCAGAAATACAGGAATTGGAAGTGTCACGCGGCGGTTTGTTGGTCGCTTCCCCGTAGGGACGATTCAAACATCTTGACCACATCGACGGCAAAGGGGATCGCGGGACCGGCCCAGCGGGTGATGTCGTCACCATATCCGGCTTTGGCACCGGCTTTCGCCACATGGGACGGCTTTGCTACGGAATGGCCACTTGATACGGAATGCGGCGGGGTGATACGGAATGACCCGTTAATCCATCTGAAGCCACCGGGAAAAACCTGCATTTCG
>JAYVXO010000029.1:0-8332 GCA_043785105.1 Fimbriiglobus sp. | reverse complement strand
CCGCCTGTCCCTGGACCGCGGCAGCCCCGGCGAACCCGAAAAGGGCGAAGACGTCGATCTGAACGGCTTCGGCGTCTGCATCCGCTGCGAAGAGTAGGAGGGGCGGAGCCTACTCGATAGTGGCCGACGAGAGTCGCCGGGATGTTGATATCGGCGTGACGATCCGGGATAGAGTGACCAGGTGAAATTGGTTCAGAGTTCGGCGGCATAAGAAAGTGGCGGAAAGATCGACATGGCTAGCAAAAACTACGCGGAAGCGCTGGTGTTAGTTTGGATACTCGTGACTCTCGGCTTGCTTGTTGTTGCGGCAGGCATCATTGCGTGTGCCGTGGGTCTGTTAGACGCGGTAGGCGTTATGAACGTGTTCAATGATCCCCTAGGTAATACGTGGACAGGCATTAAAAGACTGGTTTTGATTGTGAGAGGTATTGCCACCGTAATCTTCGGAGTGATAATTATCGCTATCGCACGGATGATAGAGGCTGTAGTTGATACGGCCACGAACACTGCCGAATTGGTGGTGGTCCTTCGACAGCAGTGTCGTGATAGTGCCCCTCAAGGAGCTGGCTGAACAAAAGTGCAGAACCTGGTTCGATGGCCGCGAAAAGAAAGACAAAGCCCGAGCTAAAAAGTCGTCTGAGGGGCAGGAGTCCAAGATGCGTCGAGATATAGAATTGATTCGGAAGATGGTGTTGGCGATCGAGGAGCATCCCGACGGTACTGCGCCTGAGTTGCAAATAGATGGTTATGATTCGAGCCAGATCGGCTACCATGCCTATTTACTTGTGGAGTCCGGTTTGGCCGTCGGCTCTGACGTGACCACTTTGGAGAGTTCAGGACCGGAATGGATCATTGGCCACCTCACAACGTTAGGCCACGATTTTGCGGAAAGTGCAAGGACCGAGTATGTGTGGGACGAAGTGATAGAAGAGATGAAGCGGAAGGGTTTCGTCTCTGCCTCGGTTGATGTGGTAAAGCGGATGCTCGATAAGCAGATACGTAAGCGTCTAGATAGCGATTGACAGGGTCGGCCGAATTGGGCGATATAGTCATGATTACATTGTCACTCTCGGCCTCTGGGGTTGCTGAGCTTAGTCGTTCGGCCGCAGAAGTCGAATAAACCTCACTTGCTGTTGCTGGAGAACTCGATTGTTTACCAAGGCTTGTCCGTGCTGTAAGCGTTTGATGCGAAGTGCCAAAGTGGCATCCTTCGGTTTTGTCATTTTCCATACGGCTAAAGACACCCAAGAACTTGGCACTCCATTGACAGTGGAGTCGCACTCCCAACATGGTCACGCTCCAGAGCCGGACTCGGCATCCCTGCGAGACATGCCTGGTTTCTATGCCGTGTCGGGAATCAGTTCCACTACTACAACCACCACGACAACTACGCCCGCCCCTGAACAAAGCCTTGCCTCGCCTAAACGCAGGCCTAGCATTGGATGCTTGATAGCCTGGAACGATGCGACACAGACTTGGGGGCAGATCAGTGATTGTGGGCATCCCTAATACCCTTCCGATATGCAAAGGTTGGCCGAACCAAACGCTTCAACCGAAGGCAGGGGCGTCGAGTGTTTCGTGCGTCATTGGCTCTGTCTGCCCCGACGCGGCTGAACTGGGTCGTCAATTAGGAGAAGACACATGATGATTCGGCTGATCCCGAAGGTCTTTTTCAGCCGCATGGACGACGGCCTCGACCTGTTCGTCGAGTGCCTCGGCTTCACGGTCCTGTACCGGGATGACGCGCTCGCGGTCGTCGGCCGGGACGGGGCGAAGGCCTACGTCGTCGAGAGTCCTGAATACGCGGCGAAGGACCGGCCCGAGATCGCCATCGAGACCGACGCGATCGACGACATTCATCGGGAAGTCTCGGCCAAGCGGCCCGACGTGCTCCACCCGAACCTCCCCCGGGTCACCGAACGGCCGTGGGGTGCCCGCGAGTTCTCGGTCCTGGACAAGACCGGCGTGTGCGTCGTCTTCCGCCAGTGGCCCGCGCCGCAGGCGTGACACTGCCGGGCAATCGGGTCTTCGGCTCCGCCGCAGGCGAGTCCCGGCGATGAGCTTTTCTTTGGGGTCGGGATCGGTTCTGCTGGGGGCGTGGCGAGTCGAGGACTCGCCGTCCTCTTCGAGAGTCACGCATGGCCGCCTGGTTCTGCCCCACCCTGTCCGCCGACGACCAAGCCGCCGTCCTCGCCGGCCGCGACCATCACCCCGACCCGGTCGTCCGCCGCAAGTTGCTCGTCCTCTGGGCCGTCCACCTCGGCCACACCCGCCAGCAGGCCGCCGACCTCGCCGCCGTCGGCGTCGCCACCGCCAAGCGCTACCTGATTGCCTACCGCGACGGCGGCCTCGACGCCCTGCGGACCCGCGACCCGGGGGCCCGCCCGGCCAGCCGAATGGCCGACCACGCCGACGCCATCGCGCGCGCCCTCACCGAGCAGCCCGTCCGCACCGTCGCCGAGGCCGCCGACCGCATCGAGCGACTCACCGGCCTGCGCCGCGGCCTCACCCAGACCCGCATGTTCCTGGCCGGGCTGGGGTTCTCCTGGCAGCGGACCCGTGCCGTCCCCGTGCCCCCAAAAAGTCGCTGACCGAGCACGTCGAGATCCAGCGACAGTTCCTCGGCACCGAACTCCAGCCGGTCCTGGACGCGGCCGCCGCCGGCACCGGGCACGCCTTCTTCGCCGACGCCGCCCACTTCGTCTTCGGCACCTACCTGTGTTGCCTGTGGTCGATCCTGCGGGTCCGCGTCCGCGCCGCCAGCGGCCGCCAGCGGCTCAACGTGCTCGGGGCGTGGAACGCCGTCACCCGGCAACTGCTGGCCGTCACCAACACCACGGTCGTGAACACCGGCACGATGTGCGAGTTGCTCCGCGCGATCGCGGCCCAACAGTTGGCGGGGCCGGTGACGGTGGTGCTGGACGACGCGAAGTACCAGCGGAACAAGGTGGTCCAGGCTTTGGCCGCCGAGTTGGGCCTCCGGTTGCTGTTCCTGCCCAGCTACTCGCCGAACCTGAACGTGATCGAGCGGCTGTGGGGCTTCGCCAAGCGGACGGCAGTGTACGGCACGTACCACGCGAACTTCGCGTCGTTCCGAGCGGCCATCGAGGCGACCCTGGCCGGCATCCCGACGACCCACGCGAACGCCCTGGAATCCCTCATGACGCTGAAGTTCCAGACCTTCAAAGACGTATCACTCCTGGCCGCGTAAGGTATAACTCGAGCTTGCAGTACACCGCCGTTCGGCTTACCGCGTTGGCCAAAGCAACGGCGGTCTGTACTCCACTTTGTTTGAGTCATTACGGTGTTGCCGCAAACGATTGGGGCGTTCTCGTACTTTACGCGGAGTGTTCCAAAGGCACCACTCACCTCGCACTGATTGCGAAGTGGCAAGCCGAACGCAGTCTCACTTCTGCCGAGGTCGCACGACTCAGATCGGTGTTGACGGAGTACCCCGCCGACCAAGTCCGGGCAGAGTTGGCCGAAGAGTTGAGATGGATCATGGGCGAGCGGAAGTTGGCGACCGTCGCGCCGTTGACCGTCGAGGATGTCCGCCAAGCCAGCCGAGCGGTCGAGGCCGGGCTCACGCCGTTCGTGGTTCCGGACGTTTCCTGAGTGTCTCGACCGGAACGGACGGCGGCACTTGGACCCCGAGGACTACAAGCGGCTCACGCCGACGCGGATCCTCCTGGCCCCGGTCACGGACAGGGGCGGCCGAGCTGTCGGCCCCCACCCGGTCGTCATTTTGGTCCCGCCGGTCGAAAACGACCCCGAAGCCACAGTTGAAGTCGCGTGCGGTTCACGGGACGCCCCCGTGGCGGCAAACGTCGGCTTCGCAATTCGAGTCGCCGGTTCGCGGGGACCGACTGGCCAGCCTCACCCCCGAACCGGGTTGACCTCGAACACCTGGTTCTACGCCGGGTGGCTGCGGACGATTCGACTCCACGAAATTCTCAAAACTCTCGAAGTTCGTCCCGCCGCACGACTACGCCGAACTGGTGCGAATGATCCGCGCGTTGCAAGTACTCGGCGCCGAGCCTCCCGAAGCGACATAAACCGTCACCACCCTACCAAGCCCGCCCCCCACACTTTCCCTCGCCTAGCATCGTCGCGCCGGACGCCGGAGCGTGTGGCTTTGCCCCACAACTGTTTTAGACCCCCCTTCTGCCCCACAATTCGACGACTTGCCCCAGAATAGGCCGGCGACACGCTAAGCCGAGTGGCCAGCGCTGTGGTGTACGCACGTACACTATATCTAATGTGAAGATTTGATGTTTTGCGTCGCTAAGCGGCGTTGGCGCTTGGTCGCGCATGGCACGCGGGCTATAGTCTATCCGTAGACCTGAGTCACCGCGTGAGCCGCCGTCATGTCCCGCCTGCCGCCGAACGAACTCCGGGCGACGTTGGAAAAGTGGGTCCACGACCTGCGCGAGAAGCGTGCCGCCATCGACCGGTCAATTATAGCGATCCGTCAGATTATTGTCCAGGCGGACGTGATTGGGCCGGAACTGGCCGACACGATACTCGCCGCCGCCACGCGGCAACAGGCCCGGACGCCCAGCCTGTTCGCCGGCCCGCAAGGTGACGACGCGGACGCGATTCCCGAGATCGACCTGCCCGCGACGAAGTACGACGGGACGCACCGGGAGCGGGTGGTCCAATACCTCATGAGCGCGGGCAACAGGCCGGCCACCAACTTCGACATCCGGACTTCGGTCGGCCTGAACCGTGGTGCGGTGGCGGTCGTGCTGTACGCTGGCCAGGGGACGTTATTCGAGAAGGTGCCCCCCACGCACGCGGCTTTAACGGTCAAGATGGCGTGGCGACTCACACCCGAACAGTACGAAAGGTTGCGGGCCGTTGAAGGCTCCGACTCGGCCGGAGCGGATGGCGAGAAATTGCCGGAAGTGGGCGGCTAAAAAGACACGCCGGAACCGCATCTCAACTTCACAGGGAAAGTTGCGGTAACCGGCGCAGTTGGTCCGACGGGGTGACCCGCCTTCACTGTGTCATAGTACACGGTGCCCCCCGGCGCGGCCATATTTAAGGCGGCAAGGGTTTTCGCTATGGTTCACGTCCACGTCAAGACCGGCGGCACGGTTGCGGTCCCCGGCATCTACGTTGCCAACCACTGCGGCCGTCCCGAGCGGACGTTCCCGAAGGGGCACCGCGTCCCGCCGTGTGCGGGGTGCCGCGTGGCAATCGTCTGGACCCTGGTCCGGGCGACGCACACCGGGCCGACGCGGTAAGTAACCCATGACCGCCCCGGTCACACGGCCGGGGCGGTTCCTTTCTCCAGGCGGACGAAGAACCAGTCGTCCCCCCACGGCTCCATCTCAGCAACAGTCCACCCGAGGCGGCTGGCGGCGAGCAAGATTTGGTCCTGGTTCTGGATCGTGAAGTAGTCCTCGATTGGCCCGTCACCGTCGCGCATTTGCGGGTAGAGCAAGCCGAACTCTACGCCAAAGGCGTAGACCGGGTCGGGGTTCAGGAAGGGCATCGCCAAGGTGTTCGTCATCGCTCTGTCTCCTTCGGGGCGATTAGAGAACGGGCCAGCGAAAGCAGTTCGCTCCGCCCCCACGACGACGTGTCCAGTGCTTTGGACGATGCCGCCTCATCCAATGCTTTCCGTTCTTCATCGGTGAGGCGGATTCGTAACACGTTTTCGCGGGTTTCGCCGGGTGGTTTTTTTGGGCGTGGCATGGCGACACTGTAGCCACAAAAACACCGGGAAGCAAGCTACGGACATTAGGCGTGGACATATTGTAGCTACAATTATCCGCATGGACACGCGGGAATTTCAAGGGCTGGAGTTGGCGGCGCGGGCGAAGATCGTCCGCACCGGGGCGTTCTACCTCGTCCCGTCCTTGGCGAGCAAGGGCAGCCACCGGGTTGACTACGACGCCACCAAGTGCAGTTGCGAGGACTTCGAGCTGCGCGGCCAGCCGTGCAAGCACATCCTGGCCGTCCGCCACGTCAAGGCCCGCAACGTCACCCCCGTACCGTTCCCGAAGACCCCCGAAGAGGTCGAGACGATCCGCCCGAAGAGAGCCACCTACAAGCAGAAGTGGCCCGCGTACAACGCCGCCCAGACGGGCGAAAAGTGGTCGTTCCTAAGCCTGCTTTCCGACTTGTGCGGCACGGTCGCAGAACCCGCCCGGACGTGCCGGGGCCGCAAGCCCGTCCCGCTCGCCGACGCCCTGTTCGCCGCGACGTACAAGGTGTACAGCACCGTGTCGGGCCGGCGGTTCACCTGCGACTTGGTGGACGCGAAGGAGCGCGGGTACATCGCCACCGCCCCGCACTACAACTCCGTCTTCCGCGTCTTTGAAGACCCGGACGTGACGCCGATGCTGCGGTCCCTCATCGCCCAGAGTGCGGCCCCGCTGGCGGCGGTTGAAACGTCCTTCGCGGTCGATTCGTCGGGGTTCGGCACCAGCCGGTTCGTAAAGTGGTTCGACGAAAAATACGGGATGGACCGGAAGAAGGCCCAGTGGGTCAAGGTCCACGTCTGTGTTGGAGCGAAAACGAACGTCGTGACGGCCGTGGAGATCGGCGACGGGCACGACAGTACCATGCTCAAGAAGCTGCTCGAAGGCACGGCGGAGCGGTTCACGCTGGGCGACGTGACGGCCGACAAGGCGTACAACGGGCGGGCGGCTTACGAGTTAATCGAGAAACTGGGCGGGGTGCCGTACATCCCGTTCAAGGCGAAGCAGCGGCCGGACAAGAACGGCGAGACGTGGCGGCGGCTGTACCACTACTTCGAGTTGAACCGGGGCGAGTTCCTGACGCACTACCACCAGCGGTCGAACGTCGAAAGCACGTTCAGCATGGTGAAGCGGAAGTTCGGCGACTCTCTGCGGAGCAAGACGCCGACGGCACTCGTCAACGAGGCGCTGGCGAAGCTCTTGTGCCACAACGTCGTCGTGCTGGTACACGAGATGCACGAACTCGGCATCGCGGCGCAGTTCGGCGCGGCGGAACCGGGCGAGCCTGATGACGACATGCCGGCGGTCATCCGGTTCCCGGGAGCGTAAGTTTCCCCACTCCGCCAGGTGCCGCCTGCCCTTGGAATTGACTGTCGTTGCGAACTGGAACACCCGAGACTTCTTCCAAAATCAACTGGCAGATTGGTGTTCCGGGGTAGAGCATAATATTGAATGGCCCAAGATTGATGATCTCGAGTGTAATAGTGCCTTTGAAGCCGGCGTGGATGGTCGGGGCGGTGAAGTGGACCAACAAGCCGCATCTCGCATAAGAGCTTTTCCCTTCGACACGAGCTGCAAGCGATTTCCCACCAGTGACAAGCAGTGGCAAGTTGACCGTCTCCATCGTGCGGCCGAGTACGAAGTGATTTGGCTTCAAACTGAAGGGGCAGAACTCGCTAATCATGTGAGTCTTGCAATGGGCGGCAAAAAGCTGGTTAAACGAGCCTTGATTTAAGTTGATATCGACTGGCAATTTTTCGGGAAAATAAGAAATCTCATTTCCCAAACGCAAGTCTACGGCTGTAGTTTGATAAGGTGATTTGACATCTCCCGAACCAACTCGTGGCGTAGGTTCGGGAGAAATGGATAGCCGGCTTTCATCCAAAGCAATGAAAATATCGGCGTTTGAAAGTATCATGGAACTTCCGTGAGGTCGCCTTCGGAAACTGTGACGCTGTCTTGATACGAGGTTGGCAAGACGGCAAGCAGGGAGTTTTTTAATTGGGTTACCAAAACCCGCACCTTGCCGAGTTCGCCCGGCCTACCTTGCACATCTGACGCCGGTACGAACACTGAAGTGCGAGCCGCCCCGAAAATGGGGTAGCTGATGGTCATCTCGTCACTAAACATGCCACGGTCAACGGCACACTTTAACCAACGAACACTTGCAAGATTTTCCATCTGACTTACCTCGCTGGAATGGTGCGCAGCGGACAAAGATACACGGTCGGCAATGGGAAGCAAGCGATTTTTGACGCCCATTTCGTCCGAGCGACGGTCCTCTTAGCAGAGATGCAGTTTGCAAGCTACGGCCTTACTTGATTTTCACCCTCTGCCCCACAATTCCCGATCCTGCCCCAGAATTGCCCCGGCTAAAACAGTTGTGGGGCAAAGCCGGAGCGTGTCTAGTTCTGTCTACTTAGACCCCGTCGGGGTGCTCATTTCGCCGAAAAAGTGGGGGAAAATCTCCGTTTCCGTGCCGAAAGTGGTTGCGAACGATGGTGTACGGCCGTATATTTAGCGTGTCGGCTGGCAATGAGGAGTTGGGCGACGGATCGGACGTGTGGCGACCCTGGCGGGCCGCTTGCCGTCGCCCCCGAGACTCCCCGCCGGACGCACCA
>JAYVXO010000028.1:0-24285 GCA_043785105.1 Fimbriiglobus sp. | reverse complement strand
CGCTCGGCGAGGACTGGTACGTTTTCGACTTCGTCGCTTTGAAGCGATTGACACTGACGATCACCGGCGAACTCGACCACCACATGCTCGTCGCCACGAAGAACCCCGTCATCCACGTCGCCGACACGGGCGACGCCGTCGAAGTGAGCTACAAGGAACGCCGTTGGGTCTTCCCGCGCGGCGACTGCGTGTTGCTCGCCATCGAGAACACGACGGCGGAACTCCTGGCCAAGTTCATCGCCGGCCGGTTGCTCGACGCCATCGCCGCCGAGTTCGCACTGACCCCCGAGCGGCTGAGCGTCGAGGTCGAGGAAAACGTCGGCCAGTCGGCGGTGTATGAGTGGCGGCCGGATCACGTGTAGCGGCTACTCACGCGGTCGGGGTCGAAGAAGGTCGGCAGGTAGCGGTCGATTTGCAGGAAGCCGTCGGCCGTCAGCGACACGCCGGTGTCGTCGAGGGTGAGCAGGCCCAGGTCGCGCAACTTCTCGTAGCCGGCGTGGAACTCGGCGAAAATGTCGGCCCCGAACTTGGCCCAGAAGTAGTGGGCGCTCAGCCGGCCGGTCTTGAGTTGCAGGATCATCTCGCGGACCAGGCGTTCCCGCGGCGTCGTTTCGAGCGCGCGGCCCAGCGGGATTTCGTCGCGGGCGAGCATGTCGATGTACTTCTCCCAGGTATCGACGTTCTGGATGTGGACGCCGTTGACGTGGCCGAAGCTCGCCACGCCGGTGCCGAACATGTCGGCCCCGCTCCACAGCGCGTCCCGGTAGACGAAGCCGTTCTTCGCCTTGCCCTTCACGACCGTGTACGCCGACGACATCTCGTAGCCGTTGGCCAGGAACTCGTCGAAGGCGTAGCGGACCCACGCGCGCTTGGTCGGCCAGTCGGCGATGCTGTGCTCCGGCAAGTCGTCGTTGCCCAGCACCTTCAGTTCCTTCGAGAAGACCGTGTTGTACGGCAACTCCATCTGGTAGATGGTGACGCTGTCCGGCGACATCGCAATCGTCTTGCGGACGCAGACCTTCCAGTTGTCCCAGTCCTCGCCGACCATGCCGGCGATCAGGTCGATGTTGATCTGCTCGAACCCCAGGTCGCGCGCCCAGCCGTAGGCGCGGTGGATCTCGACTTCGAGGTGTGCGCGGCCGTTGTACTGCAGAATCTCCGGCTTGAAGTTCTCGACGCCGAGGCTCAGGCGGGTCACGCCGAGGGCCTTGAGGGTTTCGAGCTTGTGCTGTTGGAGTGTTCCCGGCTCGCACTCGAAGGCGACTTCCCGCGTCGCGTCCCACGGCAGGATCGCCTGCAACTTCTCCATGAGCGATTGCAGTTGCGCGGCACTCAGGTACGACGGGGTGCCGCCGCCGAAGTAGACGTAATCGAGTTTGCGGCCGCCGACGCACTCGGTCCGGGCGAGCAGTTCGACTTCCTTGAGGATCGCATTCGTGTACGTCTGCACGTCGCCGGCGTTCTTGTCCGTGTAGACGCGGAAGTAGCAGAACTTGCAGCGCTTCCGGCAGAACGGGATGTGCAGGTACAACCCCAGTGGGGTGCCGGGGGTCGGCGGGCGGTGGAGCGCGGCCGCGGCGGCCGGCAGGTTCTCGGGCTTCCAGAACGAGAACGGCGGGTAGTTGGCGATGAAGTAGTTGCCCAGGCCGGTCTTCTCTTGGTCAAGTCCTGTCATCACAACACCTTGTGGTCAGTCGGCTACTTCACTTGGCACGGAACCGGCACGGTATTATACTGGCACGCCTGGTGGGAAACTATTTTTTACCCCCGACCGAGGTCCGCGACAATGGCACGACGGTCCGAGCCGTGGTTCCGCGAGGAGCGGGGCCAGTGGTACGTCTGGCACGACGGCAGGCAGGTCAAACTCGCCGCCGACAAGAACGAGGCGTTCGAGAAGTGGCACGACCTGATGGCCCTCTCCAGGGTGACTACTGCTGAGGACAAGAACCCTTTCAAGGTGGTGGCCGAGCAGTTCCTCGACTGGATCAACCGGAACAAGAAGTCGAAGACCTACAGGACCTACAGGACCCACTTGCAGGCGTTCTGCGACGTGCACGGCGGCGTGCAACTCCGCGACCTCAAGGCGGTCCACGTTGACGACGTTCTGAAGCGGCACCCCGGCTGGGGCAAGAGTACCCAGCGGGGCATGATGGTGTGCGTCCTGACGGCGTTGAACTGGGCGGTCAAGCAGGGGGTCGCCACCCGGAACTCGCTCGACGGCAAGCTCGACATCCCGCCCATCGTCAGTCGTGGTCGGGACAGCGTGATCCCGCAGGCGGTCTACGAGGTCATGGTTGCGAACGCCAACCCCCGGTTCAGGGACTTCCTGATCGCCTGCCGGAACACCGGCACCCGCCCCCACATCGTCGCCGCCGTGACCGCCAAGCACTTCCACGAAGACCCGTTCCCGACGTGGGTCATGGAGGAGCACAAGACGCAAGACACCGGTGAGCCGCTGGTCGTCGTGCTCACGCCGACGGTGGTCGCCCTGACGAAGAGGCTGGTGGCCGAGCGTCCCGGAGGTCCGCTGTTCCTGAACAACCGGGGCAACCCGTGGACCGACACCGCCTGGGGCAAGGCGATGTGCGGTTTGCGTCGGAAATTGAAGGACGCCGGGATCAAGCTCGACTGCTCGGGGATCATGTACGGCTTCCGCCACAGCTACGCGACGGAGATGCTGAAGCGGGGCGTCCCGGAGGCCCACGTCGCCCAGATGTTGGGCCACAAGTCCACGGCGATGCTGAGCAAGCACTACAGCCACCTGTCCTCGGAGATCGGCACGCTGGTCGGCCACTTGTGCCACATCGGAGTCGCGGCGGGCGAGGTCAGAACCGCAAGTGGCGGAAACCCACCTGGGAATGGGCAGGTCGCACCTGCCGTGGACGAGACGACGGGGAGGCCGCTGGAGGGAGGAGCGGCATGAGTTTCGGCGTCGTGGACGGCGAGGCGAAAACGCCGTCCGGCTCAGGCGACAGTAGTTTTACGTTCGAGTGGCGGCGGACATAGTCGTCCACACTGTCGGCGCTAATCTTGATGTGCGTACCGACCCGGAAGCCGATTAGCTCGCCCTCGCGGTACAAGTCGTAAATTTGCCTCCGGCTGCACCGCAATTGCGACGCCACCTCATCAGGGAGGAATATTTTTTGTTCCATCTTACTCGATCCAAGTCACGGTGTCGCCCCCGCCTACGGAGCATTTCAGGAGTTAAAGCGTTGTGCGTTGCGTAAATTTCTCGGCGTTCACAGGCCGGTGACGGCGAGCCACCGGATGCGGTCGATCCTTGCCAAACACACTGCCTATTTCAATAATCGGCACGAGACAGGTTTTTGTGCAGGCTCCGGGTGGCGCAGCTTGTTAACGGGGAAACCTTGATTGATCGCAAGCGACGCCACAGTCAGATGACGACGTGGGTGCAGTGAACACCTACGTTCTTTTGCGACAACTTTCCCGAATTTGGCCGGAAAGGCGTTCGGTGTCGGCAGGCTTCAAAACAAGCGACCGGTTGCGGATAGTGGGAGTGGCGTAGGAGAAGTGTTGGAAGCAGGGGCTTGGCCTCCCACTAACACCTGCCGCCTCCCGCCTTTGACCGCCCACGGCTTCGATGCGATAATTGAGAAGTGCCATCCCGACTGGCCGAGGGCAGCTACGCCCGACGACGCCGACCAACCTGCCGGCATCGGCGAGGTGGTAACAAGTAGCGGCCCGCACAGGGCGACGATGAAGGACTTTCACATGCCATTGCACTACTTCCTCCACATCACTTCGGGCCGATCCTGGCCGACTGATGATCCGCACCGGTGGCTCCTCGCCCGCCGCGACGACGACCTGCTGGCTCCGGCAAGGGAGCGGCTGGCTGACAGCCCCGAGGAGCCTGATCGCTGTATCCGCGTTGCCCTGCGAAGGTGCTCGATGGCACTCGTCCAGGTCGTCAGCGACGTGCGGCTGGTGGTTCACCATTGGGCCGAGCCGGCCCCGGACTTGAAGGAGTGGGCGAAGGAGAACAAGTGGAACCGGCCAGGCGTCGCTGTAACGTTGGTTAATGTTAAGTCCGGCGCTGCCGTCGTCCACGAGGACGCTGACGACGTGCTGATCTACGGCGAACAGGGTGGCGAGGAGTTCCTGTGGGGCGTCTACGAGGCGAAGTACGAGCGGCGAAGGATCGACGAGCAGGACGACGGTGACGCGGCCCCGGCGGGGTACACGAACTTCGTCTGGGCAAATTGCCAGCACGAGACGCTGACTTGGCGTGTACTCAATTCGATCTGGATCGCCGAGGGAATCAACTGCCCGAACTGCGACGTGCCGCTCGTCGTTGTCTCCTTCGATTGGCAGATGGGGATGCTTTCCTTTCGCGCCGGCAGGGTCGTCCGCGTTTGCCTACATTGTCGCCGCCAGTTCGAGGTCATGGAGGAGGAGCCGCTCGCGTGGCTGGCGTCCGTACTCCCCCCGCCCCTGCGGCCTACCCACCTACAGTTGTGGCGGGAGTTCGAGATCGACTGGCTTCGGCTGTCGCTGGGGCGTGGCCGAGTTGCGCAAGCCGCTGGTCAAGACGGGTGATGGGAGGTCCGGGTGCGTGCGCAACGACTACGCCTCGGCAGGTCGGGTGTGTGCCGACCGGGAGTGACAAGGAGCCATTGATACCGCCCGACGACGGGGTGTGAACGTGCGGACGAATTGGGTGGAGGTAGAAAGTGTTACAGAAATTAATTGAATCAATTATTTGTCAAAAAACCTGGCAGTCGGAGTCCCTCCCACACCCCGGTGGACAGCAGCAAGGTGGTGTGTCCTTGTGTTCCAAGAATACTTCACCGTGCCGCCAGGGTTGGGACACACAGATCACAATTTGTTGGAGAAGCGATAACGAAAAATCGCCGGGGGTGAGTTTTTGCGATTCCCACCAGGGGCGAGGCCGTGCCGGTGCGTGTTTCCCCCGCAGTCCCACTCCGGCTGCCGGGCGGGGGCGACAGTTCCTCACCCCCGGTCGGTGGCGACGGCTTACGCCAGGGACGCCCGGAGCACGTCGGCGATATCGGCGGTGTCCGGCGTGAACCACCGGACGCCTATTTTCTCGGTGGCACGGTTCGCCCGCCCCGTCCAGTAGCGGCACCGCTCCAGGTCTTCGTGCCACAGATACCGGTCCGCAATCGTCATGAATTCGCACCCCTTCGCCATTTCGGTGCCCGGTCGGGTCGGGACGTACCGGTTGGGCAGCCCACGCTCCGTGAACGCCGCCGCGTCGTCGCGGGCGAACTCGGTTTCGTCGGGCCACTCGATGACGGCGTAGTCCCCCTCGACCCCGGCGAAGACAGGCGTCACGTCCTCCAGTTCGCCCTCCGGTGATTGCCAGACGCAGTGGCTCTCCCAGCAGTCGTTGTAAACGTCGTGCCGCACCTTCCAGCCGAACACCGCCCCACCGCCCATCGCCTGAATTCGTTTCTGCACGTTGATGTTACACATCAACGGCTCAGCCCCCAAAATTGCCTGCACGCGAATTATTTGCGTGTCGTTCTTATTGCTACTCATAATCTTCCGCCATTTGAGTGAGGCTGGCCGAAATGACCAGCTACATTCTATATCGTAATAATCCTGTGTAAAAATTACAAAACTTTATTTATGAAAATAAGCCAAATTGCCGATATATATGAGTATCCCGCACACGAAGGCCCGGTAAAAATGATCGAAATTGACACAGATAAGTTGTACACGCGGGCGGCCTTGGCCCGTGCCGTGGGGGTCCCGTACCACACCCTGTACGCCGCCGAGTCCCGCGGCGAGTTGCCCACGCCCGGCCTGCCACTGTGGCGTCGGAGATACTACTCGCCGCCCCAACTCGTGCTCGTGGTCGCGTGGGCCGAGGCCAAGCGGCGGGCGGCGTCGTGACCTACTTCGACACACTCTTCGAGCCGGACGACCTGATCGAACTGCGGCTCGTCTCGACCTGGGAGCGGGACGGCAAGAAGCGGTCCTCGGTGAAATCCGCCTGTTTCGACAGGGCGAAGAACTTTACGACCGAGGCGGTCCGCGACGTGGCCGACCTGTGCGGCGACCCCCTCCGACCGCTCCACGTTTTCTGCGGCGTGTGCCCGCGGGCCGGGGCGAAAGGCAAGTCCGCCGACATCCCGCTCGCCAGGAGCCTGTGGAACGACCTCGACGGCATCGGACCCGCCGAGGCGGTCGCCATCGTGGGGGAGCAGGAAATGCCGCCCCCGACGCTGGTGGTGGACAGCGGGCACGGCACGCACCTGTACTGGCGGCTCACCGAGGCGGTGCTTTTCACGGGGTACGACGACCGGGCCGCGTTCCAGGCGGTCGTCGCGGGCGTAGGGCGGCAGATCGGCGGGGACCACACGCACGACCCCGCCCGCCTGCTCCGCTTGCCGGCGACCTGGAACTGCAAGCGATTGCCGTGGCCCCGGTGCGAGGTCCAGGCCCACCTGTCGGCCCCCTCGGCTCGGTACGCCCTGAAGGATTTCGAGCACTACGCGGAACGACCCGACCCCCGGACCTGCGGGGCGGCACTGGTGAAAAGTGCGTCGGCCCGGTCCGTGGCGACTCCCGGCGACCGCCAGCCGACCGCGACCTGGGGGCAGTTGACCGAGCGGCAACGGCAGTCCGCCGAGACGGCCATCGAGCGATCCGCCGTAGCCCCGCCGGGCACCCGCTCCGAGGTTGACTTCGGCACGCTCTCCTGGCTGGCGAAGCTGGGGCTGTCCGGCGACGACGCCTGGGAGCGGGTCTGCGACGCGGGCAAGTTCTCGACGGACGGGGAGCGGTACTTTCGGCGGACGTGGGACCGGGCCGCGGGTGCGGCAGCAGAGCAGCGAGACCGGGGTCCGGCGACCGGGCGTCACGCCAGTTGGTTCGACGAGAAATTCAAGTAACGAACCCGGCGGGATGTGGCGTCCCGCCGGGTTCCCAACCAGAGGTAATGACATGATTGAGACCAAGCAGAAGTATGTAGACATCGCCCGCGATTTCCTGCGGGACATGGACATGCCGACCATCCACCACCGCGGGCAACTGCTCACCTATAATAATCGACATTTTACAGAAATTTCGACTGACAAGTTGGGCCTGTTGGTGAGGAAGTGGGCGATCCGCAACCAGGGCGAGTTGAAGCGGGCGGCGGTCGCGGAGGTCGTGGAGACGATCCGGGCCGACGCCATGACCGACCACGAGACCGCGTTGCCGTTCTGGGACGGCACCGACGGGCCGCCGACGGCCCACGTCATCCCGTTCCGCAACGGGTTGCTGGACATCGAGACGATGGAACTGCGGGATCACACGCCCCGGTTCGTGTGTACCTACTCGCTGCCCTACGACTACAGCCCCGACGCCAAGTGCCGTGAGTGGGAGAGCCGACTCGCGGAGGTGTACGAGGGCGACCAGGCGAGAATTGGCCTGCTGCAAGAGTGGTTCGGGTACTGCCTGACCCCGGACATCAGCCAGCACAAGTTCCTGGGCCTGTGCGGGGTCCAGCGGTCGATGAAGTCCACCATCCTCCACGTCCTCCACGCCCTGGTCGGCGGTGCCAACGCGACCGCGTACCGGCTCGGGCAACTCGCCACGCAGTTCGGGCTGGAGGGGCTGATCGGCAAGCAACTCGCCATCGTCTCCGAGGTCGAGTTGGACGGCAGCCACCAGAAGGGCGACATCATCGAGCGGCTCAAGGCGATCACCGGGGGCGACTCGCAAGAAATCCCCCGGAAGTTCCAGACCCCGGTCTCGACCGTACTCCCCACGCGGTTCGTGTTCGCCGCGAACAAGATGCCGCTGCTGTTCGACGGCAGTTCCGCACTGGCCGACCGGCTCGTGCTGATCGAGCACAGGCGGTCGTTTCTGGGCAAGGAGGACCGCGACCTGCCGAACCGCCTGCTCGCGGAGGTCGAGGGCGTCGCGGCCTGGGCACTGGCCGGCTACCGCCGGGTGCGTCAGGCCGGCAAGTTCTCGGCGGTCGATTGCGACCTCATGACCCGGTTCCGCCGGGCGTCCGCCAGCATCGACTGCTTCCTGCGGGAGCGGTGCGTCGTCCACGAGTCCATCGGCCCGCTGCACCTCGACCTCAAGACCACGCCGGACAAGATCGAGGTCGCCAAGCAAGACCTGTTCGGGCGCTACGTTTCTTACTGCGAAAAGTACAACGTGTACCCGCGGGCCGAGAAGTCCTTCCACGCCGACCTGACCGAGTTGATCCCGGCCCTGCCCGACCTGTCCTACCGGGCACACGGGCAGCCGTGGCGGTATCGGGGCATCAAGGCTCTTGACGGATTCAACGAGTAACCGAAGTTTTTGAACAAGGTGAACAAGTAAAACAACGCATATGGTAATATGTGCCACATTTTGGATTGTAAAAATGGATATAGATATGGTCAGATACGTTGTTTTGCTTGTTCACCTTGTTAAAGTCTGCCGCCGGCATTTCGGGATTCGATGGACTTCAGACTTCGCACCGGCGGCGGCGGCAGGTGTGTCTGGTCTGGGGAGGCCATGAACCCGGCGTAACTTCACGTTCGTCAGTCCCAATTTGGGACTCAGTGGCGAAAAATGTGCGACTGTCGTCAAATTTCCCCTATAATGTATGAAAACAGGCCACCCTCATTGCAGGGGGGTGGAAGGGTCTGACGCGCACGCATCAAAGTAATCGGCGGCGGAAGATTGTCGGACCCGACATCGCTGGGTGGAGCTAAGCGGCAGATAGGGTGCGCACGAGCCGTTCTTAAAATCGGCCACGGCCCCTCGGCTCCCGACAGTCCCCCCGAGGGACTGGGCAACTGACGCCGCACGCGCGGCGGTAAGGCCCGTCGGGACCACTGGACCCCGCAAGCTACGCCACACTCTCACCTCGACAGGTGGGCATGTCCACGGGCTACCCGGCGCTTAGCCGGGGCCGTGGAAGGTCCGCCCCCACCCCACGCCCCTCTACACGCCGAGAACCTGCGGAACCCACAATCAGAGTCGGGGGCTGAGGTTCGTACTCATGGCGACGCAGAAGCAGTCCAAGCAAAAGAAGGCCGACCAGGGGCCGAAGCAGTTCGACCACGCCGCCAAGGCGGTCGAGGTCACGTCGGCGTACAGGGCGAGCGTCGAGGGCATGGTCAGGGCCGGGATGATCGTGGCCGACTACCAAGACGCCCTCGCGGACAACCGCGAGTTCACCGCCTTCTGGCGGGACCACCTCGGCTGGGCGAAGTCCACCGCGTACCGGCTGGCCGATGTCGGGAGGCACTTCGCCCACCTGCCCGGCCAGACGCTCGCGTACTTCGACCTGTCGGCCCTCTACCTGCTCGCCGCCAAGCGGGTGAAGCCCGGCGTCCGCACGAAAGCGATCAAGCAGGCCGAGAAGGGTGAGTTTGTCACCCACGCCGAGGCGAAGGGGTGGGTCGGGAAGAAGCCGCCGAACCCGGCGAACCCGCCCCGCCCCGGCACGATCCGCATCGACAAGGTGAAGCTGAGCGCGGAGGCCAGGAAACTCAGACTCGACCCCAAGGACGTACTCCAACTCCTGGAGCGCCTGGGCATCACGGTCGAGTTCGGCGGGCCGCAGAAGGGGGTCGCCTGATGTTCCCGTACTTCGGGGCCAAGGGCCGGATCGCCCGCCTGTACCCGGCCCCGCGTTGGGGCCGGCTGATCGAGCCGTTCGCGGGGTCGGCCCGGTACGCCCTGCTGCACCGCGACCGCGACGTGTGGATCAACGACATCGACCCCCTCATCTACCGCATCTGGAAGTACATCCAGGACGCGAGCCAGGCGGACATCGAGGCCCTCCCCGTGCTCCGGGCGGGGGAGAGCCTGGACGACTTCCGCTGGCTGTCCGCCGAGGAGCGGTCGCTGGTCGGCTTCTGCCTCGGCTACGGCCAGGTCAGCCCGCGGGTCACCTGCACGGACTGGGCCGACCGCAAGCAGCGGTGCCTGCTGTTGAAGAGGCAAATCCTCGAAAACCGGCAGTACGTCCGCGACTGGAAGATAACGAACCTGCACTACGCCGACCTGCCGGACGAGGACGCGACGTGGTTCATCGACCCGCCCTACCAGCACGCGAAGGCGAGGTATCGCTACCACTGCGTCGCCGACTACGACCGGCTCGCGGCGTGGTGCCGGTCCCGCACCGGGCAGGTCGTCGTCTGCGAGGGCGGCGGGGCCGACTGGTTGCCCTTTCGCCCCTTCGCCGAGCAGCAGGTGTGTACGGGGAAAATGTACCAGGAGGTGATTTGGACGGGGCCGGAGTAGTTGTCGTGTGGAAGGCAACTCCGGCTTCGTGACCGTGTCGGCACCGTCCACTTTCCGACGTGGCCGGTGCCGACAGGGCCATGCCGTGCCCTCATGCGGCACTCCAGATAAACAATTCGTGTCGGCACGAAATCCGCGACGGGGGCGACGTGCCGCAACAACACTCTTGCGGTAGCACCTCCCGGCCCGCACCATGCGATCCGTCGAGCGGGCCGATGCTGTACGACGACGCCTTCCGCCCGGCCTCGCCGACCGCTACTTTGTCGAGTTGCGGGACGCGCCGCTTCTTGAGAGGAGCGGCGGGCGGCGTTCGGCCACTTGCGGCCCCGCCTGACGGCCTCCTTCTGCGGCGGCGCGACCTACTCCTACTCCGGACGAAGAACACGGCGCTCCCGCGGACGCGGGTCTCGCTGGAGACGAAGCAGAAGGTCGAGGCCGTTCGGGGCCGATACAATCACTGCCCGTTGAACCGCCATCGGGCCGGGGCCGACAGCTTGGGTCTACCCGTAATGTCACGGGTTAGCCGGAGGGGCTGACTTCGATAGCCTAAACAGCGTACAGTGGAATGCAGGGGGAGATGGCCAGTTCTGCGAGGGATGAGCATGGACGATCCAACCGAGCGGTTTCCACTGCATCTTGCAGCAATGGAGGGCGACCTTGCATGGATCAATCATGAGCTTATGCAGAACAGGCCCATCAATGAGTTCGACGAATTCGGATACGCTCCCCTGCATTGGGCTGTTCTGAACGGACACGAAGATGCGGCCTCGCTCCTGATCGCCGCCGGGGCTGATGTCAACGCCCACGACGAACGGGTCATCGGGAACACTCCGCTCAATGACGCTGCGGACGGCTGCACGCTGCGGATGGCCCGCCTGCTGGTGGACGCCGGAGCCGACCCCGCCATACCCGGCTGGATGCAACTGACGGCCCTGTATCGGGCATCGAACCGGAAGGATCAAGATGGGCCAGCCGTGAGAGAACTACTTGAGAAAGCAGTGCCTCTTTCCAGAAGTGGCGGTGCCCGATAGCGTCTGCACGCCGACGACGGGCCGGGGTTTGGGGGACGTGATCGGCTCGCTCTCCTGGGGGCGGCGCGGGCGTTTCGCGTCCGGCGCACCGAGACGACGAAGGCGAGGGCGTTCCAGTGGGGCGGCGGCTCGCCGGTCGTCATGGCCGGGACGATGCGGCAGGTTCGGAAGTGAAAATTCCCGAAGACTGCCGAGAACGTCGGCGGGCGGATCAGCCTGACGTTCCGAATGATCGGCGAGGCGTAATCATGTCGAAGTCGTTGCTTTTCGGCCTGCTCGTCTTGGCCGTCGCCGCGACGACCGCCGCTGCCGGCGACACGCCGCCGTACAAGGTCACGACCAAGCGGGCCGACGACAAGGTGGACGTGAGGGCCGAACAGGACAAGGTGACCTTCTCGGTCCGCAGCCCGTCCGGGATCGGCCAAGCCGTCATCGAGAGGGCGGGGGAGGCGTGGCCCGACGCCGTGGTGCTGCGCCTGCACCTGACGGGGTTGGAGAACTTCAATGTCACGAACGGCAAGACGACGCTCGAAGGGTCGGTCTCGCTCCAGGACGGCAAGCCGGTCGTGAGTCTCTGGAAGGGCGGCCAGGAGGACGCACCCCTCGACGCCCAGAGTCCATACTGGATGAAGATTGGCATCCTCGGCGGCGACAGCAAACCGGCGAAGGCGCTTCCGCTTAAAGGCGGCTGCTTCGAGTTGCCTCTGCCCAAGGCAGTCTTCGAGGGCAACCCGAAGACGATCACGGTGAATTGGATCGACTTCTACCGGAATTGACGGGTGGCGATGAGCGGGCAGGCAATCGCTTTTGCGGCGGCATCCCGGTAGACTACCCCCTCCCCACTCGCCGGGTGCGACCGCCCGACGCAACCACGTTTGACGGAGAGGCGCTACCGAGGTGCCGGACTCGAAGCAAGGACGGCGACTCTTGACCGACGTTCGGCCCAATCACCGCGACGCCGACCCCCACGCCTTCCTCGCCGGGGGCGGCGAGACGGGCCGCTTGATCCGGTCGATGGACTGGTCGGGGACGCCGCTCGGCCCCGTCGAGTCGTGGCCGCAGAGCCTCCGCACGACCGTCAACATTTGCCTCGCATCGGACCTCCCCATCTGCGTCATCTGGGGTCCGGGCCTCGTTCAAATCTACAACGACGGCTACCGGGTCATTTGCGGCGGCAAGCACCCCCGGTCGCTGGGCCAGAACTTCTCCGAGTGCTGGAAGGAGGCGTGGCCGGTCATCGGCGGGGCGCACGACTCGGCCCTGGCGGGCGACACGGCGTTCCTGGAATCCCAGCACATTTTCCTCGAACGGCGCGGGTACTCGGAGGAGTGCTTCTTCACCTTCTCGTTCAGCCCGATCCGGGACGAGGCCGGGCGGGTCGGCGGGCTGTTCCACCCCGTCATCGAGATGACGGCCAAGATGCTGTCCGAGCGGCGGACACGGGCGCTGCGTGACCTTGCCGCCCGCACGAGCAAGGCGAAGTCCGTCAGCGAAGCCCTCGACTTGTCCGCCCAGGCCCTCGCCGCCCCCTTCAACACGATCACCCATTCGGCCTGGGGTTGGTCGTACCAGAACCCTTCGGGCGAGGCGTGGCCGTGCGAGACGATCCGCTCGATGCACACGTCCGCTGCTTCCAGGAGGGTGGTGACAAGCTCGTCAGGCAATCGGGCGGGGAGGTCGGCGAAGAGGTTGGCCGTCATGGATTTACCCTGCCTCGCAGAAACGCCGCCAGATTCTCGGCGTCGTCCGTGCCGACGCGCAGCGTCCCGCCGTGCTTGAAGTGGACCACCACGCACGTCCGGCCCCACAGGTTCCACACCCAGCCGCCCCGGATGCTCATGTGAATGCCCCAGCCGTCCAGCAGCAGCGTCCTGCCGACCTCGACGGACCCGATGTCGGCGTGCCGAACCGTCCGACGTAACAGCGGTACGGGGCCAAAGCGGATCGCCAGCACGTCGCCCCGGTCCTCGACCGTCAGGTGGTGAATCGAAGCTGCGAGGACAAGCATCAGCAGGCCGATAGGTGGGAATAGCCATCGAATCGGCAGTGTGTCCTGAGCGAAGTAGCCCAACGCCAGGAACACGGCGGCAAGTGCGTAAATCAGCAGGCAGAGCGGGGCCTGCTGCGTGTGGGAGTAATCCGGTCGTGTACCGTCCGCAGATGCGTGCGTCGGCCATTCAGTCCCCGTGCACCTTCGCCACGATCTTCTCCATCTCGGCGGCGGTGTAGGCCCGGCAAGTGGTCGTGTGGACGTTGCCCATCGCCCCCAGGTGCAGGATGGCGGCGGTCGCCGTCTCGTCGTCCGGGGCTTCCAGGATGAGCAGGCCGTCGTGGTCGCCCAAGGTCCAGTAAATCTCCTTGACCTTCGCACCGAGCTTCTTCGCCTCGGCCTTGAAGGTCGCCGCCCGCTTGGTCGAGTGGGCGATGTCCTTGATGCCCTGCTGCGTGAACTTGATGTTCGTGATGAACGTCGCCATCGGTCAGTCTCCCTGGAAGTAATTGCGTGGTTAAGGTGTCTTCCGTTTTGAATCGGGTTTGCCCTTCTTCTTCGCCACGAACTCCGAGTCGTCGCCGCCGTGGAAGAAGATCATCCCGTGGAGTTCGTCGCCCTTCACCACGGCCCAGCCCCGGCCCTGCGCCGGGTCCATCTCGTCGTTGCCGTCCCAGGTCCACTCGACCGCTGGCTCGCCGTCCCGTGCAGTCAACTTGCAATCCATGTGGCCGTGGACGTAGCCGAAATGGAACTCGCCGCCGCCCTTCTCGTTGAACTCGAAGTAGCCCTCTTCCTCCTCGTCAATGAACGTCTCGTCCCAGGCGCTCATCGAGACGATCCGCCAGCGACCAGTCAAGGGGGATTGTGGTTTGGATTTCGCCATCGTCTTACTCCACATCCCTCTCGTTGCTCTCGTCGTCTTCACTCAACGGTTGCGGTCGTTCGGGGATGTAGGGAATCAATCCCTGCCGCAGCGCCTCCTCCTGAATCTCCCGCTTGAGGAACCGGGCGTCCACGAGGAAGCCGTTCACCTGGATCATCCAGGCCATCGGGTTCCGGTCCATCCGGCTGCGAAGGGACCATTCCGGGTCCATCGGCCCGATCTTAAACATCTTTCGGATCAGCACGGCCTTGCCCTGGCCCGTGCTTTCCCCGACGCCGAACGCCTTGTCGATGGCCGTCAGTTTCATGTGGGGCGTCTGGCTGCGGTCGTCCAGGAAGTTCACCCAGCCAATCGTGCGCACGATGCCGCAGGCCCAGGTCGTCGGCTTGCCGCCGACCAGTGGTGACGGTCGCTTACGGGCCAGTTTCTCGGTCAGGCGGCGGCAGAGGTCGGCGTACTCGTCGTTCAGATGCTCCCGGCAGAAGGCGTCAACCAGCCCGGCGATCTCCACGACGGGTTGATCTTCCGATGGCTCGGCGGGCTTGCGCTTTGGCATGAGTGACTCCCTTCTTCGTTCAGGTAATCCTGGGGGACGTTACTGAATCCCCAACTCGGCAGCGACAGCCAGCACCCTTTTTGCCGCATCATTGCGGGACATGCGACGAGTCTCCCGCAAGAACTGGATCGCCTGCTGTCGCTGACCCGTCCGCACCAGACCGTACAGGGTCATCTCCCACTGCGAATCGACCCCCGGAGCGGCGGCGGGCAGCCACTCCACCCGAACTTTGCCGTCGGGGATGCCGCAGGTGAGAATCCGCCGCTGGTCGTCCGGGTAGTGCTGCTGCTTGAACCGAACGAGGTCGTCGATCATGGCGTCCACGTCGTCCGACTTGAACTCGCCCCACATCGTCGGGTTCTCGGCCTCGATCATCTCCCAGGCCGAGCGATAGCCCTGTCGGGCATGAACGAGGCCGACCGCTTCGTTCCAGGCGATGTTGGCGAACATCAGGGCGACGTGCGCCGCCTCCGACGACGGCTCGCCGCCCGGATTCCGAAGAAGACGCTCGGCCATTTTCTTCATCATCTCCGACATCTTGCGGGGTTGTTGCGCCATCACTTCACCTTCCCCATCTCCTTCGTCGCCTGCTTCGCATCGAACGCTTCGGGATCGAACGGCCCACGCAATTCCAGTAGTTCCTCGTGCTGCTCGTCCTGGGGATCGGCGATGGCGGCGAGGTAATCTTCGTAGCCCGGAGGTCCGCCGCAATCTTCCGGTGGGCAGGCTCGTCCTCCTTCGAGGCACAGAGGGGATTTCGCCTTCGGGTCGCTGGGCGGGAAACCCTCGAACAAGACCTCGTGCCGCCAGCCGTCGCCGAAGTCGTACTCGTATACCCACCGAGTTCTCTTCGGCGACTTCGGCAACAGCTTGCCCAGGGGAACCTCCGCCTCGTCCTCGAAGTCCATATCGAAATCGTCGCCGCCTGGGGCCGGTTGGCTGTAGCGAACGCCGTCGATCTCGAACTGGTGCAGGTGGCAATTCTCCCAGCCGAACGCCGCCTGGATGTAATCGTGGAGATCGGCCAGGGTGCAGTCCGGCACTTGAATCCGCCGCCAGATCGCCGGGTTGATGTCCAGCAGCGTGATCTTGAACTGGAACAGGTGATCGGTTGTGGCCGGGTGGCGTGTCGTTGGGGCGTCGAGATCGAAGACTTCGGCGTGTTCCTCCTCGAAGAATTTGACCACCCTGCTCATCACGGCCATCAGGCGTTTCTTATCGGCGCTCGGTGCAGACACGGCGGCTTGGCCGGCTTCATCGTTGAGCTTGTGCAGTTCGTTCCAGGTGACGGGGACGACCTGCGTGCCTTCCCCGGCTTGTTCGATCTTCTTTTTCAAGTCCCGGCTCAGGTTGGCGCATTCGAGCAGTGTTTCTCGCTGCCGCTGCGTCAGCTTGAGCGGGTAGAGATGGTTGGCCTTCTTGGTCCGCTTGAGGCGGAAGACGATTGGCCCCGTGTCATTGCCCGCCAAGTAGTCGCTCAGGCCCTTCTGGAGCTTCTGGCGAGCCTGCTGAGGGGTCGAGGGCTTGTCGTCCTCGGATGCCATATTCAACTCCCCAAAATTCTCTTCTCGGCGATTTTGATGTACTTCTCGTGCTGCTCGATGCCGATCACTTGGGACGCCCCGAAGTCTAACCCTGCGGCCAGCATCGTCCCGGAGCCGGCGAAGCAGTCGAGCAGCACGCCGCCCTGCGGCAGCAGGTACTTCACCCACCATGCGGCCACGTCGTAGGGGGTCGTCGCCGGGTGGCCGTTCGGTTGCTTCGCAGAACCGCCCGCGGCCATCGGCAAGAGGTTGAAGGGCGTCGTCCCGGCCCGCTCGTCGGCGGCTGCCCCGAACGCGGCGCTGCGGTAGCTCCGACCGGACGGGGATCGCCGCATGGCGCTGTCCGACTTGCTGGCCGCGAAAATGTCGTCCGACGGCAGCCAAAGGACGTTCTCCTGGCTCCGGTGGCAGTTCGGTGGCCCCAGCCAAACGCACATTTTCACCGACTGCCGCATCAACCCGTTCTTGCGGTCGGCACCGGCCAAGGGTAGCGAGTCGGTGGACCACCAGTAAGCGTCTTGGATCAACCCCATCTCCCGTCCGGCCCAGGCTACGAATTCCCACAGCCACAGCCTCATCTGGCCGACCTTCTCGAAATTCGGCTGGAGGATGACGACCATCGACCCCGTGGGCTTCAATATCCGCCTTCCCTCGGTCACGACCGTCTTCATGAGGTCGTGCCACTCGGCCTCGGTGAGCCGACCGTACTCCCGGTCGATTTCGGGGTAGGGCGGGTCGGTCAGGATCAAATCCACGCTCCCGCCCGGCAGCTTCCTCAGTTCCTTCCGGCAGTCGCCGTGGATCAGCCGGGTCGCCTTCATACGCTCTTGGTCGGGGCGTGTCTGGGGCTTGACCGTCTTCGAGTCCTGGTACTCGGCCCGCCTTTCGGCTTGCCTCGCCCTGATCTCTTTCGCCGCCTACAAGATGGCCTTCTCGTCGAGTTCCAGGACGGCCTCCTGCTCGGCGGCGTCGGCGTCGGCCAGGATCGACGCCGCCGATATGCTGACCCGGCCATCGTCCATCGCCTGAATGAGCTTGGGCGTGCCGTTCTCGACCACCTTGGCCGCTTGGCGGTACGTCGTGTCGTTGCCGAACCCGGCCTTTTCAGCGGCGGTTGCACGGGTGCGTGTGCCGGGGGCAACTTCGGGAATTTTTCCCCGAAGTTCCTTATCGGTCCGTTGCCCCTGCCGGTTGCCGACTTTCCGCTCGATGGCCTTGGCGATGGCGACCCGCTCGGAGGGCGTGAAGTCCTTCCGGATTTCGTTCTCGGCGTACTCTCCGGCGAGAATGCTTGTCACGTCCACGATCCGGGCCAGGATCGTCTGCTTCTTGAGGATGTCCCTCGTCGCCCGGAGGCGTCGTTCCCCGAAGACGAGTTGCAACTCGTCGGTGACGCCGATGGCTTGGCGCAGTCCCTCCCGGCGAATGCTGTCGGCCAGGGACGTGAGGCTCCCCATGTCCTTGCGGTGTCGGTCGCCAACAGCGATGTCGGCGATCAGGAGTTCCTTCAGCATTGTGAGTCCCCTGCCCATCACCGTTGCCTTTTGATCTCGGCCACCTTCGCCACAAGGAAGCCCACTTCATCCCCGTCGAGTTCGGCGACCGGGGCAAGGCCGTGGATGTTCTTGAAGAGGTCGGCGGCAGCACCCTGGAAGGTCGAGAACCCCGGCTGGCCGTCGCACCGACCGAGGAGTGCCCGTCCGGTGTAATGACCATCTCCATCAACCGGGGCGTGGTCCAGTCCTCGTTCAGCAGGCTGCCGAGGATCGCCTGGAAATGTTCGCTGACCTGTACGGCCCCGAGCTTGCGGGCGCAGTCCCGGCGAATCTGCTCAGGTTCACGGATCGGGGCTTCGTTCATGAATTCCCACTCTTGCCGGCCAGGGCGTTCAGTTCGTGATTGCCCATGACGGCCAGGGCTTTCCTTCTTCGATCATGGGACGGACGATTTCAAGCACCTGCCGGATCTTCGGCCCACGGTCGATGAAGTCGCCCAGGAAGATCACCTTGCGTTCGGGGTGCCGATAAACGCCCTTGCCCTTCTTGTAACCGAGGGCTTCGAGCAGTTGCACCAGTTCATCGGCATGGCCGATGAATGTCGCCGATGAGATCGTACACGGTTGACCCTCTCACACTTGCTTCAGTTGCCCGCTCTGGATCAGCCGCTCGAACTGCTGCTCCACCCGGCTCGGCATCGTCCCGCCCCGGACCAGCATCCCCAACTCCATGTTGATCGTGAACGCTTGCTGCGTCAGGTTCGCCGACGAGAGGAACAGCCACTCGCCGTCGGCCACGGCACACTTGACGTGCAAGATACCGACCTTGTTGTTCTCACCGACCGGGCGGTTCTCCTTCGGCCAGAAGTAGACCATCGAACACGCCGCCACTTCCTGGCCCAGTGCCTTAATCGTGCTGTACTCCCCTTCGCCCTCGATCTTGTCGGGAGTCTCCACGATCACCGTCAGTCGAACGCCCCGTTTCGCCGCACGAACCAGTGCCTTGCCCACGTTTGGAATCCGGTAAACCGCAAAGCTAACGAGGGTGATCCGGCTCTTGGCTCCTTCGAGAACTTGCAGGATCGCCTGCTCCGTGCGGCGAAAAGGGGTTTGCCCCGTGTCCGGCCCGGTCCACACCAGTTCGACCGATTGCGAATCTCGGTGGGTCTGTTCCGACAACGCCGCCGATTGCAGGGCCACGGCGACT
This sequence comes from Fimbriiglobus sp., assembly GCA_043785105.1. Classification (GTDB taxonomy): domain Bacteria; phylum Planctomycetota; class Planctomycetia; order Gemmatales; family Gemmataceae; genus Fimbriiglobus. The sequence continues at coordinate 5,349 of JAYVXO010000028.1, read as the reverse complement.
GTGCGACCGTCAACGTCGGGTGCCTCGCTTCGCCAGCGCCCCACAAAGGTTAAAGCCAGATCCCTGTGTTGATGGTGGGGAACCCGCTTCGAGATTTCGGCCCGCAAGCATTCCTCAGAACTCGTCAAGATCGCTGACGCCACGGCTTCGACCGTGCCGCTGGGCAAGCTGCACGACAAGGCGTAGGCGGATTCGACAATGACTCGTTCAGGTGTCATGATCTCACCCGAAGAAGGCCAAGGCGGTTCGCTCGACGGTCGGGACCAACGCCGACCGATCCAGATACTTGTTCCCCCGCTCGCACGAAGTCTCAGGCAAAAAGGAACAGGCGTGGCAGGAAGCTCCGTGGAGTTTGTCGCCGTCCCCGACAAGGTGTTCGGAGCAAAGCGGGTCCGACGCGCAGAGGCTCATCTTGTCCAACGCCCGACGAATGTGCCGACCGAGCTTGTCCGGCTCACCGAGGGCGCAAAGGCCACCCAGCGTTCCTTCGCTATCGGCGGCTGACGTGTAAATCAGCACGCCCGCCATCGGGTCGCCGTCGGCGGGATTCTGGGAGTAAATCCGCTCGGTGATCGAGGCGCTGGTGTAGCCGCATTCGATGGCCAGTTGGCGAATCAGGGCGTGGGAGAACGTGTGCAACAAGACATACCGGATGCCGGGGTAGCCCTTGTTCGGGTCGAGATTCTTGCTGGCACGCCACGCCTGATGTCCGACCTCGAATTCCCGGTCGTAGGCGTGGTTGCGTCTCACCCAATCCTGAATCAACGACTCGGAGAACTGGAAGAAGATGCCTTCCCCCCGCGTCTCGGAGGCGGGAACCCACGTCGAGGCTTTGCGTGAGATTCTGGCCCGCTGTTCGGGCGGCACATCGGCGGCGTTGTCGAAGTCCCGTGGCGACATGATGCGGGTGAAGCCGACCAGCGCCCGCACCTCCCGCAGCTTCTCCACCAGCACGATCTTCTCGAAGTATTTCGTGAAGTCGGTTGGCGGATCGACGGTGCGGAGCTTGAAGGTGCGGCTCTCTTTGGCCTTGTCTGGATTGGAGAAGACCTTCCATTCCGGCGACTTCAAGTCATCGGGGTTTGCGACCTCTTCGCCGGTCCCCTGGATCTTCTTCTGGATCGCCGCCCAAAGCTGGTCGTCGCTGTACTTGCTGAAGTCTTTGAGTTGGCCGATCAACCGAAATGCCTTCAGCACATCGACGCTCGTCACTTTGTCGAGGACCGCCCAGTTGTCTTCCACCAAGCGGCCCAGGTCGTCGGACGCCTGCGGCACGGACAACGCCGAGATCAACACCGGGAACCAGAGGTTCGATGCACCTTGCAGCATCGGCTTCACATGGTCTTGGTCGCAGCCGTTGGGGTCAACGTCACGCAGGTGCGGTCGGCGTCCCCGGCAAGCGGGCATCCCCGCGCGGTTGTTGGGACCGAACGCCTGCCCCATCCGGCGGCGAATCCCGCACCCGCCGCACTTCACTTCCACGTCCAGAGCTTCGCCGCTGGCCCCGACTTCGTAGAGGTACAGCAACCCCTTGCAGTTCGTAGAGCCTTGGTGGACGAACGCCACCCACGGGAAGTCATCGAGATGCCCATGCTCGCACGTCACCATAAAGCGAGACGGCAGCACCAACGGGGATCTTCCCTGTGTCGTGCAGTTGTGGACGTAGCACGCTCGGTCGGCCCGGTACGGGTATACCTTCGGCTCGAACAACCCGGAACTGATCGGGGCAAGCAACCGGCACTTCGAGCAAACCATCCAGCGGGGAAATGGGGCGACCGGCACGCCGATCTGCCGGGCCTCATCGAACCAGTTGGTTAGCGACCCTTTCGTTTCTGGCCCCCTTGGAGGAGTCAGGAATCGACTGACCTGCGGCCCGAGAATCGACTGCGCAGAACGCAACAGTCGCTCCTCGGCGATCTCGTTGGAGTGGGCGTTGGGCCAGTCGTCCAGGCCCATCACGATCACCGACATATTCGGCAGATCGACCAGGGATCCGATGCCGAAGGTCGTGAGAGTCTGGCTGGGGCGCACTTCCCCAACTTCGGACTTTCGCATGTGGCTGGAAGTGGTCATGCCGGCCCTCCTTCAGATTGCGGCACTTCGGGAGTGGCCCCCGGCGCGGCATCGCCGGTGACCTCATCGAGTCCCCCGTCGCTGAGGATGAACTTCACCGGCGGCTCGACCTCTCGCAACGAGTTGAGGCAGGTGAACTCCTCCCAGCGTTCCATGCCGGGGCTGTGGAGCAACTTGACCGAGGTTCCCTTCTTCGGCCCGTCCGGGCCGTAGGGTTCGGTATAGGTCAGGGTTCGGCCACCCGTGTTGTTCTGGGCCTCGGCCTGCCAGAAGTCGGCCTTGCTCAACAGTTCCGCTCGGCAGAAATCCCCGGTCTTGGACCCGTCGCCAATCAACTCGGCCCGCTTCACAATCGTTTCGATGGCGTCCTGCACATAGGGGTCGCCGGTCGTGATGCGGGTGGCGGTTTCGTTCGGGTTGAACTCGACGCCCCGCAACCGCACCAGCGACACCAACAAGCCGGCCAGCCCCCGTTGCAAGGCTCCCGGCGAGAACGGCGTGACCGACAGGGGTTCGACGTGCTTGTAGAACGTCGTGTGGTAATGCTCGAAGGTTTCGTAGTGGGACAAGTCCCGTGGCCTCGCCCAGTTGAACACCGTGCAGACCAATCCGGGGAAGGTACGACCGACGCGGCTGGTCGCCTGGATGTATTCTGCCGTCGCCTTCGGCTGGCCGGCGACCACCATCAAACCCAACCGTTTCACGTCCACGCCGACCGAGATCATGTTCGTGGCGAGCAACACGTCCAGCGGCTTCTTGGGGATGTTCTTGTAGTCCTTCGTCTTGAACGCCTCTTTGCGCTTCTCTTCGTGTTCTGGGTCGAAAACCGATTCGAGCCGGTCGAGGATCTGCGGGATGTCTTCCGACCGCATACGGCTCGTCAACTCGGCAAGATACTCGCCGCTGAAGAACCGCTTGGCCAATCCCCGCCGATCCTGCTTGCGGCAGCGGGAGAACACGTCGTCATCGACCAGACGCCGCATTCCGCCGAGTTCCCGCATCGAGTTGAAGTAACCCACCAGGGTCATCCACGGGTCGATCTGCTTGCCGTACTTCTCGTAAAGCGATTGAGCCGAGCAGAGGTAGGCGACGTAGACCCGGATCAACGCCGCCTTCAAGCGGCGACCCGGCGCACAGATGCCGAGATAACGCCGCCCAAACTCTTTCTCGGTCGGCTCACGCTGCACCGAGAAGAAGTTGTCCCGCACATCGAGGCCCGGCGGCGGGAAGATGTTGACCGTCCGCAGGAACAGGCTCCGAACCTGCACGTCGGCGTTCTTGATCGTCGCCGTCGATGCGATCAACTTCGGTCTAATATGCTTCCCGTTGACTTCCCAGGTGGAGAGCTTGTCGATGGCCGTCTCGTACAGGCCCACCAGCGTCCCGAGTGGCCCGCTGATGAGATGGAGTTCGTCCTGAATAATCAAATCGGGCGGACGAAGAGGCGCGTGTTCCTGCAACTTCACCGATGGCAAACCGAACTTGGACTTCGGGTGGGAGGTCGAGTCTTCAATCTCCGGTGACTTGAACCCATGCCGCTCGCAGAAGCCGTTCACCTGCCCGAACAGCATCTGCACTTCGCCCTTCCACGGCATCTGGGCGAACTTGTCCACCGTGGCGATCAGGAGCGTCGGCAGGCGGCGATAGATCTCTTCATCCACCACGACCACCGGCAAGCCTTCGTCTGCCGCCTGCCGCTTGCTGAAGATGCACTGACCGAACTTGTCGCCACAGTAGGTCAGGGTGCGGCCCGAGCCGTGGGGATAGGGAGACGCTTCGAGATGTTTGCCGGCTTCGATGGCACTGCCGCACCACGGGCAAGCGGTGAGTTGGTACGGAGTGCCGATACCGCCACCGACGAATTGATTGCCACGGGCTTGCTTGATCGCTTCGACGGCATCATCGGTACGGTTGGGCGTGGTGCGGCGTCCCACCCAGAGGCCGATCCGAAAAGGCGTGCTGCCCCAGCGTTTGTCGCCGTGTTCGAGTGCCTTGCGACGAATCGACTCGCAGGCACAGATGAGCGCCGTGGCCCGCTGGAACTGCTGGATCGTGAGGAGTCGTAGCGTGTACCGCATCAACACGGCCACGCCTTCGTCGCCGTCCCGCCCCGCCACAACTCCTTGCAACCGCCGCAGACTCATTGTGTAAGCGGACAGGCCCAGGTAGGCTTCCGTCTTACCGCCGCCCGTGGGGAAGAAGAGCAGATCGGCCAGGGCTTCGGGGCCGACGCCGCGTTCGGCGTGATCGAGCTTCGTCACGCCCGGCAAGTTGAGCAGGATGAAGGCGATCTGGAACGGTCGCCAACTGCGGTTTGCGGGAGTGTCGAACTCGTCGTAATGCACTTCCGCTCCACGACGGACATTCTCGGCGAAGATCGACTTCGTGCGTTGGAGCCACATGGCCCGGTTCATGAACTGGAACGACTCGAACGCTTTCGCGTCCTTCGTCAGCAGTTCCAGCCCTTCTTCGATTCGCTTCAGCGTGAACCGGCAGTTGTCGATGGCCACCCGGCCCGCATCGCCAAACTGTGCCAACCCTTCCTGCGGGTCTTTCAGCGTGGCATCTTCCCGGTCGATCCAGTCCCGATACGCCGTCATCAGCGGTGCCAATTGCTTCGGCAGCGTCTTGGCGTCGGCCTCGGCCAGCACCTTCATGTCGAGAACCAGCCCCGCCAGTTTGCCGAAGGCCGGGTTTGCATCGGCATCCTTCTCGGTCGGTGGTGCCGTGCGCGGGAGTTCGTAGGTGGGTACGATTACCGTCTCGATACTGGTGGCCTTGTCCGGGGAATCCTTGGCCACCTCCGCATGGACGCTGATGCCATGCCCCACGGCGAACTCGACGTGATGCCGGTAGAGCATTGCCATCAGCCGCTCTTCGAGGTCTTCTTTGGTCCCGAGGGTCGTGCGTTTGCAGAAGACCGCTTCGCCATCGACGCCACCGGCGACGAGCTTGGGCTGAAAGATGTGGTACTCGTCCTTGGGCCGCAGTTCCTCCTGGGCGTTGACAAGGAAGACCGTGACGACGTGGTGCGTCTTTCGCTTGCGGATCTGTCCCTGGACGTGAATGTTGGGAAACTCGGGATCGGGTGCTATCGGTTGAATCGGCCCGTCCTTGAGCGGAACCGTGATGCTCCCGCCTCGGACATACCGTTGCCAGACCAGAAGCGTGTTGCCCTTGTAGTCGGTCTTGTCTTCCCGTTTCTCTCGCTTGTACTGGCCCCAGGTGGCGCTCACCTTGATCGACTTGGCCTCACCGTCCACGCAGAAGCTCATG
>JAYVXO010000027.1:0-24353 GCA_043785105.1 Fimbriiglobus sp. | reverse complement strand
GGAACTTTCTGGGGATGGTCTTGCTAGCCGCAACAATGATCTGGCTCAAATGAGATTTTCAGGCCGCCGTCGTTGACCCGCCTTCAATCAACACGGCCGGTAGTTTAATGCCAATACTCGCCGGATGCCTTTCAGGAACTCGTATCCTGTGAACAACTTGGCTCGGGTGGATCACTTGATTTACCTCTAACTGCACTGAACCGATGCGATCCAATTCCACGCCGTCTTTTATCGCCGTGGTTGTGCCACTGCTACTTGGCATGATGACACCGACCGCGCGTGCTCAAGTCACGAGTGAAGGTGAGTATCACAAAAACGTCGCGCCAATTCTGGAACAGTATTGCGTCAAATGCCACGATGCGGATGCGAAAAAGGGCGGCGTCTCGTTCGAGACGGAATCAGGGAAGCATTTGGTTGCGGACCAAGAACTGTGGCTCAATTGCCTGAAGATGTTGCGATCGGGCCTGATGCCGCCCAAAGGCAAAGAGCGACCGACAGCCGAACAGCTTGCCACGATCGAGAAATGGATCAAATATTCTGCGTTCGGGATCGACCCAACCAACCCCGATCCGGGTCGAGTGACGCTGCGCCGGTTGAACCGGACCGAGTACCGCAACACGATCCGCGACCTACTGGGAGTCGATTTCAACACGACCGCCGAGTTCCCTGCCGACGATACGGGCCACGGGTTCGATACGGTTGCGGATGTGCTCAACATCTCACCGTTGCTGTTGGAAAAGTACATCGCTGCTGCGAAGTCCGTCGTAGCACAAAGTGTTCCGATGCAACCGTTGGTGCCTGCGGAGACGAAAATCGTCGGGCAGAAGTTTTCGATTGCGAACGCGAAGCCGTTCGGTAACCCCGATGGTGTGATGTCGCTGTCGTACTACAAGCCGGTGGTTGCGAAACACGAATTCAAAGTCGAACACGACGGCAAGTATCAACTCATCCTTGATCTGAGCGCGAATGAGACGTTCGTCGATGGTCAGTTCGATTACAACAAATCCAAGTTGCTGTTCCGGAGCGGCGAGAAGGTGCTGCTTGAACAAGAATTTGTGCGGCAAGGTGGGAAACAGTATCGGTTTGAATTCGACCAGGAGTGGATGGCAGGCGCGCACGAACTCAGTCTGGAAGTGGTCCCGTTGACGCCAAAAGAGAAGCAGGTTCGCACACTGGTGTTTCGTGTGAAAGATGTCACGATCCGGGGGCCGTTGGCGCAAGAACACTGGGTCCGACCGGCCAACTTCGACAAGTTTTTCCCCAACGGTGGCATTCCCGCCGATGCCACTGCACGAACCACCTATCTCCGCGAACGCCTTCGGAACTTCGCCAGTCAAGCCTATCGTCGGCCTGTCGATGAAGCCACTGCGACACGGCTGGCAAACCTCGCGGAAGTGACCAGCGCGAAACCCAACCAGACGATTGAATCGGGCGTCGCCCAGGCGATGACCGTGATCCTTGCGTCGCCCCGGTTTTTGTTCCGTGAGGAGTTTGCTGTAGCAAACTCCTCGGATCGTTTCCCGTTACTTGATGAGTATTCGCTTGCCACGCGGTTATCGTACTTTCTCTGGTCCACAATGCCGGATGCGGAGTTGATCGGTCTGGCTACGGAGAACAAACTGCGCGCGAACTTATCGTCGCAAGTCACACGAATGCTGGCCGACAAACGGGCCGGCGAGTTCGTGAAGAACTTCGCGGGGCAATGGCTCCAGGCTCGCAACATTGACTCGATCAACGTGAACGCATTCGCGGTGCTGGGCAAAGATGAACCGATGGACCCCAAAGCCGCCGAACAACGCGCACGGTTCCGCGAACTCAGCCGCAAGTCACCCGAAACACTCACGGACGCGGAGAAGAAAGAACTCGAAGCGGCACGCGGCACTTTCTTCCGTGGGTTCGGTCGGTTCCGACAATTTGAATTAACCGGCGACCTGCGACGGGCGATGCGCCAGGAGACCGAACTCACCTTCGACCACATCCTGCGCGGCGACCGCAGCTTGTTGGAACTGCTGGACAGTGACTACACGTTCCTCAACGAACGGCTTGCGAAGTTCTATGGGATTGAGGGTGTCACCGGCGATCAGATGCGGAAGTTCACGTTGCCGAAGGATAGCCCGCGTGGTGGGATTCTCACACAAGCCACGGTGCTGATTATCACGTCGAACCCCGACCGGACTTCGCCGGTGAAACGCGGGCTGTACATCCTCGAAAACATTCTCGGCGTACCGTCCCCCCCGCCCCCGCCCGACATCACGCCGTTGGAAGAAGCAGCCGCTGGCGTGAAAGGAAAACCACCCACGCTCCGCGAGACCCTCAAAGTGCATCGGGAGGACGCCAAGTGCAGTTCGTGTCACAACCGCATGGACCCACTCGGCTTGGCGTTCGAGAACTTTAACGCTCTCGGTCGCTGGCGTGATAAAGAATTAAACCAACCGATTGAAACGGGTGGCGAATTGCTCACGGGCGAGTCGTTCAAAAGCGTGACGGAGTTGAAGAAGATTCTCGCAACGGACCGCCGTCGGGATTTCTATCAGTGCGTCACGGAGAAGATGTTCATTTACGCCCTCGGTCGGGGTCCAGAGACAACCGACACGCATACATTGGACATCGTCGTCGAACAACTGGAAGCCACGAAGGGCAAACCCTCCGCGTTAATCCAAGGAATCGTTGCATCGCCTGCCTTCCAACGACGCGGCCAACCGAGAGACACTGACACACCCGGTTCCGAAACAAAACTCAAGACGAAATAACCCCCGGAGTTCGATCCATGACTTCTCCCAACCGTCGCCATTTCTTACGTGGAGTCGGTGCCCTCGTTGCCCTGCCGGCGTTCGAGTCGTTGCGTCTCGGTGGGCTGATCGCCAGTGAACCCGCAGCAGTCAAATTGGCCACCACAGCAACGGGTGCGCCGCTCCGGACCGCGTTTGTCTATTTCCCGAACGGTGCCATCCCCTCTGCATGGTGGCCGAAGGGTGAAGGCTCCGATTTCCTGACCAGCCGCACACTGGCACCGTTGAAAAAGCACCAGGATTCGGTGCAAATTCTCAACGGATTGAACAACGATACGGCAGACGGTGGAGCAGACGGCGGTGGCGACCACGCGCGCGGCAACGGCACGTTCCTGACGGGTGTGCGGCTCAAAAAGAGTGCCAGTGATATTCGCGCTGGTGTCTCGATCGACCAAGTTCTGGCGAAGGAATACGGCCACCTGACCCGCTTTCCTTCGCTGGAATTAACCTGCGATGCCAGCCCCAAGAGCGGTGGCTGCGATTCCGGATATGCCTGTGCGTACCAGTACAACATTTCGTGGAGTTCTGCCACGACCCCCAAAACCGCAGACGCCAACCCACGAGCGGTGTTTGAACGCTTGTTCGGCACCGGCAAGACCGGCGAACGACAGGCCAACCTCAAGCGGCGCCAAGATGACGAAAAGTCGATCCTCGATTTCGTGATGGACGATGCCAAGTCGATGCAAAAACGGCTCGCATCGCGCGATCAGCAGAAGCTCGATCAGTATCTCACGGGCATCCGCGAAATCGAAACCCGCATCCAGAAAGCCGAGCAGTACGGGAAAACACACGATCCCAAGATGGAAACCCCCGTGGGTGTGCCGACGGCCTACGCCGAACATGTGCAACTCATGTTCGACATGATGGTGCTGGCGTTCCAAACCGACTCCACGCGGATTGGCACATTCCTGCTCGCTCACGATGGCAGCAACCGCTCTTTCGATCAGATTGGCATTAGCGAAGGGCACCACGATCTGACCCACCACATGAACCGCAAGGAGTGGATGGACAAGGTCGCCGACATTGACCTTTGGTACGTGCAACAACTCTCGAAGTTTCTCGACAAGTTAAAAGCCGTTCAGGATGTCGATGGCAAGAGCCTGTTGCACAACACCATGATCGTGTACGGCAGCGGCAACGCGGACGGCAATCGACACACGCACCGAGACCTGCCGATCGTTTTGGCCGGTGGCGGCGGTGGGGCGTTTCAACCGGGGCGACTCGTTCAGCACAAGTCAAAACCCCTCACGAACCTGTACCTGCGGCTTGCGCAGACGGCAGGTGTGAGCAACCTCGCCCGCTTCGGCGATTCGACCGGGATTCTACAAGACATCTAGCCTCAACGAATTCTGTTCCCATTCGGAGCGACTCATGCGTCACCGCAACCTCTCTCTCGGTGTGTTGTTGATGTTGGCGAGTAGCCTGTTCGCTCCCGCCCAGGATCCTGCGAAGCCAGGCGACACACCAGCACCGCCGGTGCAGTTGACCGCGCAGCAAGACCACAAGCGGTTGATGGAATTACTGAACATCAAGGAAATCCGCCGCGGGGCGAACGGGAACGACAAGAACGCAGCCAACTACGCTAATTACGATGAATCCAAGGCGAACCCGTTTCCGAAACTGCCCGACCCACTCATGACTAAAGACGGCAAGAAGGTCTCGACAGCAGAACTCTGGATGAAACAGCGCCGCGCCGAGATCGTAGAAGACTTCGACCGCGAAGTTTACGGTCGGATGCCGAAGGATACACCGAAGGTGAAGTGGGAAGTCACATCCACCGAGAAGCAAAAAGTGGGTGACGTGGATGTCGTGACAAAGAAGCTCTTGGGCAAGGTCGATAACTCAACCTATTCCCAGATCACGGTGGAAATCCAACTCAGCCTCACGACGCCTGATGATGCCAAAGGTCCGGTGCCGGTCATGATGGAGTTCGGCTTCAACTTTGCACCTCGTCCTGGCGCTGTAGCTCCGCCGAATCCCGCACGAGTGGGGCAAACGTGGCAGCAACAAGTTCTCGCCAAGGGTTGGGGCTACGCCATTATTTCGCCGAATAGCATTCAAGCCGACAACGGCGCCGGGCTAACGAAGGGCATCATCGGCCTCATGAACAAAGGCCAACCGCGAACGGTAGACGACTGGGGGGCGCTACGAGCTTGGGCTTGGGGTGCGAGTCGGGCTTTGGACTACTTTGAAACCGACAAAGCCGTGGACGCGAAACAGGTTGGGGTTGAGGGGCACTCCCGCTACGGCAAAGCCACACTGGTGACGATGGCTTACGATGAACGATTCGCCATTGCCTATGTGAGTTCGTCCGGTGCGGGCGGCGCGAAGTTGCATCGCCGCCAATGGGGTGAGATGGTCGAGAACGTCGCCGGTTCCGGCGAGTACCACTGGATGGCCGGCAACTACATCAAATATGCCGGGCCACTAACGGCAAATGACTTGCCGGTCGATTCCCATGAGTTGATTGCAATCTGCGCACCACGCCCGGTCTTCGTCAGTAGTGGGGCGACCAACGGCGATGGCTGGGTTGATGCGAAAGGGATGTTCCTCGCTGCCGCCGGTGCTGGTCCGGTTTACAAGCTACTCGGGAAAAAAGACCTCGGCACGGACGAGTTCCCGACGATCGACACGCCGTTGATCGACGGAGACATCGCATTCAAACAACACACCGGCGGCCACACCCCCGGACCGACTTGGCCCACCTTCATCGACTTCGCCAGCCGTTACTTCAAAACGCCGCAATGAACTGAAACTGGCACGGAAACAACTTCTTCCTTTCCTGGAGTTTTTGATGGCTCGTTTACTACTCGCACTGATCGTGGTTGCGTTGGGATGTCTGAACATCACGCAAGCGGCGGACGACCCACCCGTGATCGCGCTTTGGGAGAAAGGCCCGCCGGGGTTTGAGAGTCGCAAAGACGAGAAAGAAGTTCGGGACCGCGAAAGCAAGGACACCGGCGAGTTTCGCACGACGAACATCCATAACCCGTACATCACGACATTCATCCCGCTCAAAGAGAAGGCGACCGGGGCAGCAGTCGTGATCGTGCCGGGTGGCGGACACCGGGAACTCTGGGTGAAACACGAGGGCGAAAACGTGGCCAAGTGGCTCTGCGAAAAGGGGGTCGCGGCAGTGGTGCTACGCTATCGTTTGGCCCGCGAAACAGGGTCTCCTTACAAGATTGATGTCCACGCCCTTCAAGACGGCCAACGGGCGTTGCGATTAGTGCGCAGCAAAGCGAAGGACTGGAACATCAACCCCGACCGCGTTGGCATGATGGGTTTCTCCGCTGGTGGCGAAGTGGTCGCGCTCGTGTGCCGCAAAGCCGAACTGGGCAACGACAAGGCTGAGGATCCGATCGACCGACAAAGTGCCGTGCCCGCGTTCCAGGGTCTCGTCTACTCGGGACCGCAAGGGATCACCCGGCAGACGATCACGAAGGACAACGCACCGCCGACGTTCATCGTTGTGGGAGACGACGACAACGCCGTGAACTGGTTGGTGCAACACTACCAAGACCTCAAAAAAGCCAAGGTCTCATCCGAGTTGCATGTCTACGCCAAAACCCCACACGCCTTCGGCTTCCGTCCGTACAAGCCCACCGACAAACCCGTGGAAACGTGGCCCCAACGGTTCCACGAATTCCTGGACAGTCAGGGGATGCTCAAGAAAGAGTAACCGGAATCGCTGGCGTTTGAGTAGAGTTTGCTTTGCGACTGGTGCCCCTCCACGCTAAAAACTGGGGTTAGAAAACGTAGAGATTTTCCCGACACTTCTCGTCACAAGCAGGTATCCCACTAACAACAAGTATGCCGTTCGATTTTCGGATGCTGGACGTGGCGTGTGTCAAGAAATCATTACACGGATCAAGGGAACTTCGGAGGAGGTTCGTCGTGCGCAGATTTTGCTGAAGGCGGATGCCGACGGGCTTGACTGATCCGATAAGAAGATTACGGAGGCGTAGCAGAAGCCAAGCTCATCGCAGTGCAGTAGGCAAACCGCCTGTGGGTTCCGGGCTGTGGTCGTTGCAACTGCTCGCGGACGAATTCGTGGCGTTGGAAGTGGTCTCATTGATTTGCCCCAAGGCGATCCGCAAGACGCTAAAAAACCACATGGCCAAGCGGAAGATCGCGTCCTGGGTGATTCCGCCCGACCAAGTCGCCGAGTTTGCGGCCTGCCTGGAAGTGGTGCTGCAACGTCTGGTAAAACTTTTTCGACAGGTCCAGGGATTCCGGCCAAAGCGTCTGCTGGTCGCCGTCGTTGTGCATCCACGCCTCGAACCGCTGGTCGTGTCTCAGTTTGGTTCCAACGAAGCCGAAATCCTGGGCATCGACCGACAATCTGAGACACGACCGAATGTTCCACGATCTTGACCCGTGTTCATGACAGCGATAGGTGTGAAAGAGGCTGCGATCAGGGCGGGCAATGTGACGATCAATCAACTCGAAACAAAGGTACTTCATGTGTAGGCTCGCAATCATTTTTAGTGCCCTCGTCCTATTCCAGTCCTCCACCACGGCTGCAGAGCCATCAACCGATTGGCCTCGATGGCGAGGGCCGACCGCCGACGGTGTGGCCGATGGCCGATCCCTTCCTGTCAAATGGACCACGACGGAAAACATCCAGTGGGCGGTGACGCTACCGGGCTGGGGAACGAGTTCGCCTGTCGTCTATGACGAGCGCGTGTTCGTCACCTCGCAAGTCATAGTGGGTGGCAAGAAATCGCTTCTCACGCTCGGCTTGGATCGCCGTACCGGCCAAGAACTCTGGCGGCACGATTTCGGCCTCGGCGTCGATCAACGGACCCATGAAAAGTCGAACCTCGCTGTCAACACACCTGCCGTCACCAAGGATGCCGTGTACGTTGCCTTCGGCAACGCGGACATTGCTCGTTACTCGCACGACGGCAAGTTAGCGTGGGTCAACCGTTACATGACGGAGTTCGGCGATCCCAAGATGGCGTGGGGCTACTCGGTGAGTCCCGTGGTTTTGGACGACGGCGTGTTCTTCCCGTGGAACCACCACAAAGGACCGTGCTTCGTGATCGGCCTCGACCCATCAACGGGCAAGATCGACTGGAAGAAGGAACGACCCATCGGAACGGCTCATGCCACCGCCCTCTTGGTCGAGCACCACGGGCAGAAGGACATTCTCGTTCCCGGTCAGAACCGCCTGACCGCCTTCGACGCCAAGAGTCACGTGGAACTTTGGCGCTACGGCGAAGGGAACGGGCCGTTCAACGGGGAGATCATTTCCAGTCCTGTTTATGCGGACGGTATGGTGTTCCTGCAACTCTGGCGGGAAAGCAAAGTCCACACCGTCTCCGGTGGCTGGCCGGCGACGGCAAGCCACCGGAGACGGTGTGGGTGAGCAAGAAACCAGGGCCGGTGGAATCGTCCGTCCTGTCCTATCGCGGGCTGTTGTACTTTCTGCTGGACAGCGGCGTCCTGGTCTGCCTGGACGGGAAGAACGGCGAGGAACTCTACCGAGAACGCTTGGGCGGGGCCTCCAACTCCTCGCCCGTCGCCAGCGACGGACACATCTACTTGAGCGACAACGAGGGCAAAACATTCGTGGTCAAGGCGGGGCGAACGTTCGAGTTGCTGGAGACGAACGTGCTGTCCGAGCGGATTTCCGCCTCCCCTGCGATCACGGGAAACTGGCTGATCTACCGAACCGATTCGCACCTGTACTGCATTGGTGGGAGGTGAGTTTAAACGGCCCCTGGAAGGCAAGTTTCGGCTGAACCCCACGGCGCAAAATACGTTGCGGTGGTCTGTGGAACTCATCGACGAACCCAGAATTCATCTGAAGGCCAATGTTTTAGGATCCAACGAGCCGGCTGGTTCCGTGCCAAAAGAAATTCCGATGACGTTCGGGCTATCCGTCGAACTCAACAACGATGCCAAGCGTGCGGTAGAATCCGGTGTTTCCCATCCGACCCTCGACGCGCGTTGTGGTTTGGTACTTGTTGTCACCATCACAGGGGCGGATGCCGATGGACGGATGGTGAGTTGGGAAGAAGAAGTGCAATACGTCGGTACAACCAAGAGGTTCATACTACGCACAGGATTAATTTGGCTCGTAGTAGGGATAGTCGTCAGCGTCACCACTGTAATCGGCTTTCTTCGGTGGCGAAAGTGGAAGCGGACTTGTAACAGTCCGCAATCATTGCCGGCGACTTCGCGGCGAGGATGGCCGCATAAGTTCGATCAATCACTTCGATCCGATGCCGTTTCATGGTGAAATCCTATCACAATCCGCTGGTGCAGTGTTGGAGAAAACCATGACCATCCAAGTTCGGGACGCGATCGAAACCGATCTGCCTGCCATTGTGGACATTTACAACCAATCCATTCCCGGCGGTTGGTCCACGGCGGATACTAGTCCCATTGCCGTAAGTGATCGCGTGGAGTGGTTCGGCAAATTTGACCCGGCCAAGCGGCCACTGTGGGTCGCGCTGATGGACGACCAGATCGTGGCGTGGATTGGCCTCACGTCGTTCTACGCCGGCCGTCCTGCCTACGACGCAACTGCGGAAGTCAGCCTGTACATCGCAACCGCCTGTCAACGACGGGGACTCGGGCGATTACTCAAGCAGCGCATGATCGACCATTGCCCGCAGTTGGGAGTGACGACACTTCTCAGTATGCACTTCGACCATAACGAAGCGACTCGGCACATCAACGAAAGTATGGGCTTCCAACAAGTCGGCCACTTAGCTGAAATTGCCGTGGTCAATGGACAAAGTCGCGGGCTAATCATCTCCGCCCTTCGCATTCCGCCGAACGGTTAGGTTAACCATCACAGCCGCCCATCTCGGCACAATCCCACTCGTGCGGTTGTGATTTGCATTCTAGATTCGATGATTCCATCACACTTCTGTATCCGCACTCCCGATAGTTTCAGCACGTCCCTGAACCGTGGCAGTGTGCCACGCGGGGAAATCTCAGGGCACGGTTGTACCTGAGTTCAATCGCACAACCACGGAAGGTTTTCCCATGCGTAAGTTCCTGTTCGCACTCCTGATCGCCACCGCCGCAATGACCGCCGTCACAACCTCCGGTTGTAAGTCGGCATCCAAGTCGGGTTGCAGCACTTGCGGCTAAATTAGCCGCGACGAAAAAAAGCCCAGGCTGCCCTGGGCTTTTTTTCGTCGCATCACTGCTGCTACTCCGCACCAGGATCGCGGAGCAAGGCGGGTAATCCTTGCGTGACTGCCGTGGCGTCACGTCGCGGGATGTAATCGAGCGGCGCGGCTTGAAGACCAAGGCGGTCGTGGTCGATTTTGCCGGTCAGTTCTTCGTAGACGTGCTTGACGTTGTCGTCGTTCTTCTTCGCAGGCTTGCCGGTCCATTCTTCGTACCACGCCATGTCGAGACCTTTGGTGATGTCCGCAAGTGGCTTCTTGGCGTCGAGACCCTTTTGCACTTCGTCACGCAGTTCAACAAAGTAGCGTTTCTGTTTGGTAAGCAAATCTTTGCCAGACACGCTACCGTGGCCGGGGCAAATCAAATCAACGTCGAGCTTCGCCATGCCATCGAGGCAACGAATCCACGATGCGGAATTCGCGTGGCCCATGTAGTTGAAGGAACCATTGACGCACGCATCCCCGGTGCAAAGAATCTTAAGCTTCGGCAGATACGCCACTGCATCCCCACTGGTGTGGCTATGGCCAAAGTGTAAGAATTCAACCCGTTGCGTGTCGTCTTCCAAGACATACTTGTCATCGAATGTAATGTCCGCTTGCTTCAGTTCATTGTCCTTGATGTCCTTGCGGCCCTTGGCGGCATCCTCCCATTGTTTGGGGCCATTCGAGGCGAGCAACCGCGCCGCTTTGGTGTGAGCGACGATTTTCGCGCCCTCTTTGGCCCAGATGCAATTGCCGTAGGCGTGGTCGCCGTGGTGATGGGTGTCGAGGACGTATTTGATCGGCTTGTTCGTGGTTTTCTTGATTGCCGCGATCACGTCGCCCGCCTCCTTGGGGAAGTTGGCGTCGATCACGACAACATAGTCTTTGAACACGATCCAAGTGTTATTGCTACCACCAAACGGCACGGTCATGTCCGTGGCGCTGATCGAGGAATAGCGGAAGAACACGCCGGGCGCGATCTCCACCACGTCATTAAACTTCATCGGCGGAATTTTGACTTTCGCCACGGCGGGTTTGTCCTCCGCCGCGAAAATCGCCAACACGAACACACCCAGAACGCTCATCAACAATGCAATACGCTTCAACATGATTCTTGCTCCGATATTGTGATTAACAAAGATTACACATCACACAGTCGCACGGCTTGGGCTAAGCCTTCGCGGGGGTTGCGGGTGGGGATGAACTCGTGGCCGACGTAGCCGGCATACTTCAACTGCAACAGTTTTTGCATGATGCCGGGGAAGGCGATTTCTTGCATCTCGTCCAACTCAGCGCGACCGGGGTTACCGGCGGTGTGGATGTGGCCGATGATGTCTTTGTTCTCTTCTAATCGCCGGATCACGTCGCCGTGCATGATTTGCACATGGTAGATGTCGAATAGCAACTTCACACGCGGTGAACCGACTTTGCGGACGATCCCCACCAAGTAGTCGAGGTCATCGCCTTGGTAGCCGGGGTGGCCTTTCATCGGGTGCGTGTCATCGCGGGTGTTGAGATGCTCGATGCAAATCGTCACGTGCTTTTTCTCCGCGACGACCGCGAGTTCCTTGAGCGCTTTTATGGTGTTCGCAGCGCCGTCGTCCCGGCTGATTTCACCGCTCTTGGGGTCCGCAGGGTCGTGCCATTTGTAGCCCGTAAACGCGATCACGCTCGGCACGCCGGCGTCAGCACATTCCTCGATACGCTTTGTGGTCGCCGCAATCACCTCGGCGGAGTGGCGCGGGTTATTTAGGCCGTACATGAAGCCCGCTTTCGGGTAGCCGTTCATGGCAATCGCACACGTCAAGCCGTGTTTCTTCAGCATCGGCCAGTATTCCGGGTCGATCATTTCAATCGACACACACCCGAGTTCTTTGGCCATTTTGCAGGTCGTCTCGGCGTCCCATTTTTCACCGGCCACGTTGAAGCACCAGTACACAATGGAGTGCTTAATGTTGCCCTTCGGCTTGTAGGGTTCAGCGGCGCCGGTAGCGACGGCAGCACCCAGAACAGCCCGACGTGTCGGATCATGGGGAGAGGTCATCTTCTGGACTCCTGGTTGTGTGTAACAGCAACGTCATCCCGCATAGCATCGCCGAGGCGGCAGACTTCTGCAAGTCTATGATTGTCTTGTCATCGGAAACCTTGGGTTCAAGGGGTGTCGCACTAAATTTTGACATTCCCGGCGAACCGGCGACGTAAGTCGCCTGGGTAAGAACCAGCCTGACGCTTGTGGCAGCCCACCCAGCAGCTTACGCAGCCGGTTCGCCGGGAAATTGAATACACGCCCGATTCGAGCATGATAACTCACTTCAAAAGGGCAATTCTGGTATTCTCACTATCGGAACGGTGAGGCTTCCCGTCGTCACACTTTTGGAAGGCAATGCACATGGAACCGCTCGGCAACGTGACATTTAATGGGAAGATTTTGGGCGATCAAGACATCAGCGGGCTTGCGGTCGTCGGCGACTTCCTCGTCATCTGTTCGGACGAAACGGCAACCGTGCAAGTCCTTAAGAAGGACGGCGTCAATTACACGGTGTTGCACGATTTGATCCTCGATCCGTCCGGCAAGGAAGTGGACTTGGAAGGCGTTGCGGCGGAGGGGAACACCGTTTACGTCACGGGTTCCCACAGCCGCGTTCGCAAGGAAAACGAAACGGCGCCGGGCGTGCTACCGATCTTGGACGACAAGAAACATCGGGAGCAGTTCTTCCGATTTAGCCTGGACGCGGCAGGTAAACCGGGCCGGATCGAAACCAAGAGCCTGAAGAAGGCACTCGATAAAGACCCGATTTTGAAGGACTTCATTCCGATCGCCAGCAAAGAGAACGGCATCGACATTGAAGGGTTGGCGGTCAAAAAAGGCGTGCTCTACTTTGGCTTTCGCGGCCCGGTGTTGCGGGACAACTGGGTGCCGATCCTGACTTGCACTTTTGACGACCCCACAGCCAGTGCCAAGACGGTCTACGTCAATCTCGACGGGCGTGGCATCCGGGACATTGTGGCGATCGCAGATGGGTTCTTGATTCTCGCCGGGCCGGTCGGCAACGGGCACACGTCGTATCGCATCTATTATTGGGACGGCCACGACCTGTGGTCCAAAACGGCGCCGGGTCAGATGAAGCGTCTGGCGGACGTACCCCCAATGGGGAAAGGCAAACCCGAAGGGCTAACCGTGTTGAAACAAATTGGCAACGAGTACGAATTGTTGCTCGTCTGTGACGGTGTCAAGAACGGCGCCCCGACGCGGTGGAAGCTCAAGCGCTAGACAAATGCCCCTGTCTGCCCGTAGAATCTTCACACCCTCCCGCCTCGTTGATGACTCGGATTTCACAGGAGCAGACCTATGGGGCGGCCCGTCGTTGGTATCGCAACCCAAACCGTGCCGGGTGTCACCGGAGAACGTCCGAACTGTTGGATCATGGGTTCGCATTACGTCGAAGCCCTGCGCATGGCCGGTGCGGTTCCGTGGCTCATTCCCCTGTTACCCCACGATCCCGGCACGATGCAGGAAATCTTCGACCGTCTCGACGGGGTGTTCCTGACCGGCGGCGTGGATGTCGATCCGTCGCAGTACGGCGAACCCAAACACCCGTTGTGTGGCACGACCGACCCGGACCGCGACGCGATTGAATTGCAGCTACTCGAACACGCGATGGCCACAAAAATGCCAGTCTTGGCGGTGTGCCGAGGGATTCAAATCCTCAACGTGGCGATGGGGGGCACGCTGTATCAGGATGTCTCCGCACAAGTGCCCGCCACTTTCAAGCATGACTACTTCCCGACTTCGCACAGTCCGAATCGGGCCTACTTGGCCCATGAAATTGCCGTCAAAGCCAAGACACGGCTAGGCCAGATTCTGGGTGAACGTGTCGTGCCCGTCAACAGCATGCACCACCAAGCCATCAAGAGCCTTGGGCAAGGGTTGACGACCAACGCCATTGCACCGGACGGGATCATCGAGGGCGTCGAAGGCACCAACGGCCAATTCCTGATCGGCGTGCAATGGCATCTCGAAGAACTCACGACCAGCCAACCCGGTATGCGGCGACTGTTCACGTCGTTCGTCGAAGCTGCGGTGTGATGAGGTTTGGGTGAGCTTAGTAAATGTTGGTGGGACAATTTTTTGGTTTGGTGGCCTCGTTAGAGGCCAAGGCATGTAGCCACGGGTGGAGCGCTTCGCGCAACCCGTGGACTACGATTCCACTACTGAACCGCCCTGAAGGGGCGGGGGATTCCATCGCCCCTTCAGGGCGATTGACAACAGAGTGTCACTGTCCACGGGTTTCGCTTCGCTTCACCCGTGGCTACAACCCGGTGCCCCTTCAGGGCACAAAACCAATCATGTCCATCTGATGAGACATCCATCCACCTACGCAAATGACACTTACTACTGACGTTTCATCATTCGCGTCCTGTGACCAGTTTCACCGTATGCTCTTTGCCATCGTCCACAAGTGGTATCTTCCCGTCCGAAATTGTTACGCCATCAACGGTTAACTTGTGGCTCAGGATTTTGTGCGTGTTCTGGATGTCAATTTTGTAGACCGCTTTGCCAAACCGATACGTGACCTGAAACGACCGCCATTCGGTGGGCACGCACGGCGTGATGTGAAGCCGGTCACCCACACGATGAAAGCCGAGAATGTCTTCGAGGCCGACCCGGTAGAACCAGGCCGCCGACCCGGTGTACCACGTCCACCCCGCGCGGCCGGTTAGTGGTGGGCGACTGTACACATCCGCCGCGATCACGTAAGGTTCCCCCCGGTAGCAATCGGCCTTGGGCATCGTGTTCGACGAACGAATCGGGTTGAGCAAATCAAACAGGCGATACGCTTCCTGGGTGCGCCCCTGAGCCGCCAGAGCCTTCACCATCCAGCACGCCGCGTGGGTGTACTGGCCGCCGTTCTCGCGCACGCCCGGCAAATACCCTTTGATGTACCCCGGTTGAAGCGGGCCGGTATCGAACGGCGGCTCGAACAACAGCACGAGACGGTTCGCCGGCTGGACCAAATGCTTCATCGCCTCGTTCATGGCCAACGTCGATCGGGCGGGGTCGGCAACGCCCGAAATCGCGGACCACGATTGGGTCAGCGAGTCAATCCGACACTCCTCATTTTGGGCGGAACCGAGTGGGGTTCCGTCGTCGAAGTAGGCCCGCCGGTACCACGCGCCGTCGTAGGCGTTCGTCTCGACCGCGTCCCGGAGTTGCTCCGCCCGCGCCCGGCTGGTTTGGGCGTAGGCCCGGTCACCCCGGAGGTCGGCGACATTGGCAAACAGGTTGCGACAAACGATTTGGAACCACGCCACCCAGACGCTTTCGCCGCGCCCTTCAGCGCCCACGGTGTTCATGCCATCGTTCCAATCACCTGTCCCCATCAGCGGCAGCCCGTGCGCACCCAATTTCCAGCCATGCTCCAGCGCCCGCACGCAGTGGTCGTACAGAGTTGCCGTCTCGCCTGCCACGGTCGGGGTGTCGTACCGTTCGTGCTCGTGGGCCGCCAATGGTGGGGCAACCAGGAACGGAACCATCTCGTCGAAAATGCCAACATCTCCGATGGTCTCCGCGTAGATGCAGGCGGCATAGGGCATCCAGAGGAAGTCGTCGCTGAACCGCGTCCGGACGCCGTTACCAGCGGGTTCATGCCACCAGTGTTGAACATCGCCTTCGAGAAATTGCCGACTGGCGGCGCGCAATATGTGCTTGCGGGCTTCCGTTGGGGCCGCGTGGAGTAAGGCCAGAACGTCCTGGAGTTGATCGCGGAAACCATACGCGCCGCCCGATTGGGAGAACGCCGACCGGCCCCACACCCGGCAAGAAAGCGTCTGGTAGATCAGCCACCGATTCATCATGAGGTCGAACGCCGGGTCTGGCGTTTTCACTTGGACAGCTTCGCACAGCGCATCCCATTGATCGACCACGGTTTTCAACGTCTCTTCCGCCGCAGCGGGTGCGAGGTGCCGTTGAATGACCGTGCGGGCGACTTCGGCACTCACCGTTTGCCCCAGAAGAAACACGACCGTGCGTTCCTCTCCTGGCTGGATTAACACCGACCCATGTATCACGGCACAAGGGTCCAACCCAGGTCCGACACGCCCAGACAAACCTGTGCGGTCAAACGCAGCCGGGGCAGCAAGGCTACTGTTGCGTCCAATGAACTCAGCCCGGTCACCTGTGATCGTCTGGCGATCAAGTTTCCCGGCGACGAAGGCGACGTGCGATCCGTACTCGATGTTGAACGGGTTCCGCGCAAACACAGAACCTGTTTCCGCGTCACGTTCCGTGACAATGTGTTGCGCCGTCACATCGCGGTTCGGCCCGAGTACCCATTCGACGTAATAGGCCACGATCAACTTGATCGGCTTGGCGCCGGTGTTCTTCAGCTTCAGCAGTGAAATCTTCACCGGGTCTTTGGGCGGGACGTAGACTGTCAACTCTTGCTCAATCCCGTTGACGACCCGTTCAAAAACAGAGTACCCTTGCCCGTGTCGAACCGTGATCGACCCGCCGTCGCGGATGGGGAGTGGTGTCGCACTCCAGACCGAACCCGTGGCATCGTCTTGGAGATAAATCGCATCCCCAGGTGGGTCCGAAACCGGGTCGTTGCTCCAGGGCGTGAGGCGGTTCAGTTGACTGTTCCCAGTCCAGGCAAAACCTCCACCCGAATCGGTGACCATGAACCCGGCGGTGGGGTTGGCAATCACGTTCGACCACGGCGCTGGCGGGACGTGTTGCAGGATGTCCGGGGTAATGACGTACTCGAGGCCGTCCGAGGAGAACCCCCCGTAGTTGTTCCAAAACGACAGACTGGACGAGGCATCCAGGACGGCGAAACGAGGCTTACCTATTGCCGGCGTCAACCGGCGAGGCGGCAACGAACGCGGTGGCGAGACCGCATCGGCTTGGCTAGACAGAGGCCCCGAACGGTCATCAATCACAACTCGTGCGGAAGCGAGCAACAACACGTTGTCACCCTCGGCCATCTGCCCGCCTTTGCGGATGAATACGCCGCTGAACCGATCGAGTTGTTCGTTCAACCCCATCGTGCGGACCAACGAGATCGCCTCACCGTACAGATCGTCGTGGTAGCCGTTGGCGTTCTCACAGAGCACGACGATGTCGGCTTTGAAGCCCTTGGACCGCCAGTAGGTGTGGGCTTGGAGCAACTGACGGAGGTGGTCTAGTCCCGTCGGGCTGTGGAGACGGAGGAGCAAAATCGGGAGGTCGCCCGAGATACCGAACGCCCAGAGGCCGTTCTGACCGCGACGGTTCTTGATGAGGATCCCCGCCTCAGCCCGCAGTGGACTTGCCGGGTAGAGCAAGTGCCCACAAAGGCGTTGAAATAGGTGGACATCTTCGGGTCGGAGGTGGGCGTGTTGCAGCTCGATTCGGGTGTGCGCCCAGGCGAATTCAAAGGCACGATTCACAGCATGTGGCGAGTGATATTGGTCCGCCACAGCCACAGCGGCTTCGCGGGTTGTCGTGACGCCTGTGGTAAACGTCAGGACGATTTTCTCACCAGTCCGAAGACGCATCGTCCGCCGGATAGCGAACACCGGATCGAGAACAGCGCCGGTCGTGCCCGAAAGCTTACTGGCCACAGGGTCTAATGCAACGGGCTGAGCGAGCGCACGACGGCGACCAACAAATAGTTCCCGGCTGGTCTCACACGAGGTCGTGCCGCCAGGTCCATCAACAGAGAGAACCTGGACTGCCCACACGGGCTGTTGGTCCGGCGATCGTGGCCGCCGGCGACACAATAGCGCCGAGTAATCGGATAGCCATTCCGTTTCCAGGAAGAGCTTTCCAAAGGCGGGGTGAGCGAGGTCGGCGGCATGGGGGTTGAGAACGATTTCGGTGTAACTGGTCACGTCCAGGTGCCGAGTTCGGGTACTGGTATTGGTCAAGGTGACACGTCGGACTTCGACATCTTGGTCTGGCACCACCGTGATTTCCAGAAGTGTTTCGATCCCGTCGTCGATACGCCGGAGATCGACTTTATCCAGCGCGAAGGTGACCTCGTAGGCGTCCGCCCGGCGGCACGTCGGCTGGTGACCGGCGGACCACACAGCGCCGGACCGTCGGTCACGCACAAACAGAAATTGCCCGTAGCCATCCAGCGTGGAATCGGCCCGCCACCTCGTTACGGCGAGATCGCCGCACCGGCTGAACCCACCGCCGGCGTTTGTCATCAGGACGGAATAGTTCCCGTTCGATAGCAAATGGGTTCGGGGTGCTGGCGTATCCGGTGTCGTGATCCGGCGACGAGACGGGTATTCCGGTGTCGCCAACCTGACGGTTTCCACGCCGATATCGGTCGGCTCGACGATCGGCGTTTCAGTGGGAACCCGCTCCTCCAGTAGCAATTGAGCGGCCCGAACGACCGGCTCGGCGGAGAGACGACGGCGCATGACCCCGTCTGTCAGTCGATTGACAATTGCTAACAACCCCATCCCTTGGTGGTGCGCCATGTACGAGCGGACCACGCCCTTGGTCTCGGTGGCGGGTACCCGTTCGGGTGTGTAGTCGATTGCTTCGTAGAAGCCGTATGGCCCTTCACCACCGTCAGCCCGGAGGCGGGAGAAGTTGGCAATGGCGGCAGTCGATTGCACATCGACAGCCATGAGGGTGGCGTAGGGGGCGATCACGCGGTCTTGGTTCAGCCCACGTTTCAGCCCTAGGCCAGGCGCGCCGAACGACTGATATTGGTAGGTCATCGCCGCGTCAAACAGATAGAACCCGGATTCGGAGACGCCCCACGGCAACCCCTCTTCCTTGCCGAACTCGATCTGCCTAGCGACGGCCGCGTGTTGAGCTTGATCTAGCAGGACACCTCGTGGCACTGGGAGGAGGAGTCGGGGCATCAAGTATTCAAACATGGTGCCGCCCCACGACATCAAGCCGATTTCTCCGCCCGTGCGAATCGCCAAGCGGCCCAGTTGGAACCAGTGCTTACGCGGCACCTGGCCCCGAGCCACGGCCAGGAAACTGGCAATGGCCGCCTCGGACGCCAGGAGGTCGTAGTGGGAGGAATCCAGACGCCCCGTCACGATGTTGAACCCGATCGTGAACAGTTCTCGTTCGTGGTTGTAGAGGAACCGAAAGTCCATCTCATGGGCAAACTTTTCGGCCCGCTCGACAAGCTGATTGAGGTCGCTCCCGGTCTCAGGTGAAGGCTCATCGTTTGCTGCTTGGTGGCGTCGGGCTTGAACCAGCAACTTCTCGGTCCACCGCACAACCTCGTTGTTGACGTCCGGCACTTCCGCACGAATCGCCGTGGCCAGAACATCTGCCAATTCGATCGTTTCACTAAGCCGAACGTTCTTGGAGATCGCAGTCACAAGATCTTGGATCATCCCCAGGATCTTGGCGTGAATCTCCGGCGTCACGGTGGCGCGTGCCCACTCGGTCTGGACGAGTGTGAGGGTGTCACTCAACCCGTCGGCAAACGGAGGGTTCGCGTTGCGGGTGAGTTCGAGTAATCCATGCTTCAGCCCGTAGATGCAACCCAGGAGATTGCCGCTGTCCACTGTAGACACATAGCCGGGAGGTAATGAGGTTAAGGTTGACGTCTCGTACCAGTTCAAAAAGTGGCCGTGGTAGCGTTCCAACTTGTCAAGCGAGTCGAACCCTTTCTTCAGTCGGTCGATCACGTTCTGAGTCGTGAGGTACCCTAAATCGTGCGCGGCAAGCGTGGCGAGAAAGTATAGGCCAATGTTGGTCGGCGAGGTTCGGTGCGCCACCACGCCCCGTGGGTATTCTTGGTAGTTGTCCGGGGGAAGCCAGTTGTCATCGGGGCCAACAAACGTCTCGAAGAAATCCCAGGTCTTGCGACAGACGGCTCGCAACTCGGTCCGATCCGCTTGACTTAGTGGAGCCTCACGAATGTCTCGTTGGCGACTGACGGCGAAAGCAATGAGTGGTGAGAGTAGCCATGCAACCAGGAGGGGCCCGGCAATTGGTAAACTCGTCGGGGCGATGATCGCAAGTGCCGTGGCGCTGACCGCCGAGATCGCCAGCGCTGGCCACATGGCGACGACAAATTGGCCTACGCCGGTGCCTAATCGGCTTTCGGCAGCGGCAGCGGTCTCCCATTCCAACATCAGTCGCCGCGATACGAAAAGCCGGTACAGGGTTCGCGTGATGGCATCCAGGTTCGACCAAGCTTCATGCGGTAGAACGGTGACTTGTAGCACAGCCTGGCTGATTGTTGCACCAAGATCGGTCCGGGCACGCGCGTACAAACCCCGGATGCGTTTCCCACGCAGAGCTTGTAGGAAAGTCTCCCAGGCATAGAGAATAGTTGGCAACAAGTAAGGCGATAGAGCCAACACCGTCCAGACCCAGGTTGGACCGGGCAACACCGTCCAACTCAACACGAGCAGCAGCACAATCCCGGCCGCGACGATACTGCGTCGGAGGTTGTCGATGATCTTCCACCGCTCCAACGCGGGCAAGTTATTCGGGACGGCGCCGGTCAGGGATGGAACATGACCCCCAAGCCACGGGAGCAACTGCCAATCCCCTCGTACCCACCGATGTTGGCGTTTGGCGTAGGTGTGGTAGCGAGACGGGAACTCGTCGAAGACTTCAATGTCCGTGGCGAGCAAGCAGAGGGCGTAGTTCGATTCAATGAGGTCATGACTCAAGATGTGGTTGTCCGGGAACGCATGACCGGCAGTGGCTTCAAACGCATCCAGGTCGTACAGGCCCTTGCCGGTGAAGGTGCCTCGTCCGAACAGGTCCATGTAGGTGTCCGAGACCGCCGACGAGTACGGATCGACCCCGGCGGACCCGGCAAAGACGCGGGCAAACCAGGACCGGAAGCCGGTGCTGTACAAGAAGCTCACGCGCGGTTGCAAAATGCCATAACCCGCTTCGACACACCGGCCATTTGCGGAAAGCTGGGCGGCGTTCAGCGGGTGCGCCAAGGTTGCGATCATCTGCTTCGCGGCTTCTCGTGGGAGTACCGTGTCGGCATCTAGCGTTAGAACATAGCGAATCTTTGGGAAGGAACTGACGGGGTGAGATTGCACGGAATAACTGGTGTCCGTTGCCCCACGGAGCAGCCGATTGAGTTCGGCAAGCTTGCCGCGCTTCCGCTCCCAGCCCATCCAACACCCTTCCGCCGCGTTGTAGAGCCGGTGACGATGGAACACAAAGAATCGCGGAGAACCCTCCGTCGAGTACAATTTGTTCAACCGTGCGACGCTGTCCAGGATCGCCTGCACACAAGCGGCATCGTCGGCGGTCGTCTCCGTGGCCGCGTCTGGGAGGTCGGTTAGGAGGGCGAACCAAAGTTGAGGGTCGGGGTTCGCTAAGTAGTGTTCTTCAATCCGCTGCGACATCGCCGTCGCCTGGGCGGGCTTGCCAATCAGCGTCGGGATGACCACGAGGGTCGCAAACTCAGCGGGGATTCCCTTCTTGAGGTCCAACTTCGGGCGAACACGAGGTGGCACGAGACGGCAAACCACGAAGTTGGTTAACGAGACCGCCAATTCGGACGCCACGAGGAAGCTGGCGATGAGGGCCAACGCCATGAGCCAAACTGGACTATTCGCCGTCAACGATACCACGCCCGCACCGACTAGCAGCATGAACGTCAGCAACAGCCCGAAGTAAACAGAATTGGGATGGCGTAAGACCGCACTGACCAACGCGGCCCGCAGTTTCGGGCGATAGCCGAGACGCTGTTCAAACGCATGACGACCATCACCGATCAAGTGCCACGCGGGTGTGCGACCGGCCACAGTAATCGGAAACTCGCTGGCGGCTTTGTTGGCTTCTCGGGCGACAGCGAGTTCATCTCGCCGACTGCCGCGTGCCAGTTGTTCGACCGCCCTTCGACAAGAATCCCGCGTCACGAAATCTTGACGCGGATAGATACCACTGGGGTCGCTACGAAGGACGACTTCGACCATCGCCGTCGCTTCAAAAAACATCGTCCAGTCAATCACACCCAGTAACCGCAGACTGGTAATCGCATTGCCAATGGAAACCTGATTCGAGGCTTGGCGGCAAGACTCTCGGTGCTGCACGGCGTGCGGATCGACGAGGTGCCGACTGGCCCATTCTTGAATCGCATCCGCCGCCGGACCGGGCGGCGGGTCGTTATCTCGTAACCCCTCCCAGATGCCAACGGCAAACCCGTCCGGTGGGTTCTCCGGCAGGTGCGGGTCGCGGCCGACTTTGGCGATGTCAATCGCGTTAGCTGCAGCGGTATATTCGGCCACCGTGGTCAAGATTTGATCGGCGAGTCGGCGGAGGTTTTCCAGCAACCCCAACCGCAGCATGGTTGGAATTGCCCACAATTCGCCCGTGTTCAGGGGCACCGTTCGCTGGTACTCGGTGACGGCTTCGCGGATGGCGGCTTCGCTCAGGACCGAGTCGGTGTACGCCAGCATCGCCACCGCAACCGGGTAGATGCGCGGCGAGTTGTGGAACGGTCCGCCCGTCACCACGGGTAGCTCTCGATAGTAGCTGGCGGGAAGATCGGTGCGGATTTCTCGAACGACTTCTTCCACCACGTAATAATTGTCGAGCAGCCACTCGGATTCGGCTGGTAGAGGTCGCCCTTTTGCTGCCAGACCCGATAAGGTGCGGTAGGCTTGGGCCAAGTAACTGGCGTTGGCCCGGAATCGACGCAACAGTTGTCCACTGGCACAAGCCGTATCGCTGTGCATGACCGACAGGTCACGAATGCACTCAATGAGTGAGAAGTTGCCGACGGCAGCGACGCGGAAGGGGTGCGGATGATCGCAGGAGAACGGCTCCAAGGACAAATCGCGGGGAATTCGGGGGGTGTCAATCGCGGAATCACCAGTCATACAAGCGTGCCTCATCCCAGGAATAAGCGACCAGTTCTAAGCAACGAATGTGCCAGTCTGCAAAGCCAGCAGATAGAAAGGGGTCTTACCGTGAGCCGTGTGTGATATAGGCAACATACTGCCTGGGGTTGCGCTTGTCACTTCCGAATCGATTGCGACGGCCGATTGAAACATCAGCGACGCCACAGAACGGCTTGTGGCTCGACGAAATGTCGGCACTTGGCATGGCGAATGCAACGCTGTCCGCCGTGGCGTAGGAGACAATTCACGATTCAACAGGACGAGGTAATTATCATGCCGGACAGTGCGAAAAAAGCCAAGAATGCCATCGACGATACAGCCGATGCCGCCAAGTCTGCGGGTAAGAAAGTGGTCGATAAGACAAAAGACCTCGCAGAGACCGCAGCGGAAAAGGCGAAAGACGCCGCCCACACCGTCGGCGAGAAGGCCAAGGACGCCGCCCACACTGTGGGTGAGGCCGTCAAGAAAGTCGGCGAGAAGATTCGCAAGCAAGGCGAATAAACCCGCTGCAAGATAGCGAGAAGCCGAACCCCCCTCGGTTCGGCTTCTGGTGTTTCGTCCCGCCTAGGGTTTCGGCACGTATGTCCCATAATCGCTCACGATCTTGCACTTCGGCAAAGCGTCGGCAAGTGCCTTGAGAGCACGTTCCGTCACGTCCGTTTTGAGGAGTTGAATTTCCTTGAGTTCGGAAAGCTCGTAAAGGTGATTCAACCCGTCGTCGGAGATTTTCGTCCGGTTGAGTTGGAGAAATTTCAGCGTTTTCGTTCGACTCAAGAGCTTCAAACCCGCGTCGGTGACCTTGGTGCTTTCGAGGTAAATTATTTCCAACTTGGGCAGTCCGACCAAGTGCTCCAACCCGGCATCGGAGATGTCTGTCCCTCCGAGAACGATCGTGTCGAGCCGAAGCAGGCCACGAAGCCGGGCCATGTCCCCGTCGTCGGTGAAGGTCTTCGGAACCAGTTTGAAGTTGTTGAGCTTGATCTCGCCGGCGGGAAGGGTCTCCGTTTCGGGAAGCGCGACGTGATACCCGCTCGGATTACTGTAACCAAATATCGCGCGGCGCTGAAGGAGCCACTCGGCCGCCTTGCGGTCAGGATCGCCCGGCTCGTAAGTCCCGTAGTCGCTCTCGATCTTGCACTTCGGCAATGCTTTCTTTAACTCCTCGAACTTCGCGGCGGTGAGCTTTGTCTTTTGCAGGTTGAGGTATATCAGACTTTTGCAGTCTTTGAAGTACGCCAAACCCGCGTCGCTCACCTCAGCGTTGACCAGGGTAAGCTCCCTGAGGACTTTCGACTCCTTGAAGTGTGCGAGGCCCGCGTCGGTCACCTTCGTATCGTTCAGGAAGAGTTGCGCCAAGTTCTTGCAGTCCATGAAGTTCGCTAAGCCCGCGTCGCTCACCGGCGTGTTGCTCAGGTTGAGGCCCGTGAAGTTTTTGCAGTCCTTGAAGTAGGCCAGCCCCGCATCGCTCACCTGCGTGTAGGTTATACTCTGCCCGGTAGTAAATGATCTTTTTCTGTGAGCTAGATTCTGTTCTACTCTCCTTCTCACAACGGAAGGGAGTCCCGAATGGCCGCCT
>JAYVXO010000026.1:0-2531 GCA_043785105.1 Fimbriiglobus sp. | reverse complement strand
AAGCTGTACGCCGAGTACCTGGGCGTGGTCAACTACCTCCGCAAGCCGTTCGCCACCGAGAAGCTCGTCGAAGCCGTCCACAAAGCCCTCGGCACCCCCGGCCCGGACGCAGTAGCCGAAGGGACCGCGATGTAGATGCCCCATGCCTTCCAACACTCAGCCCTTCACCGGATTGACTCGTCGCCGCAAATAACCAGATAATTGCTTGAAAAGCTGATCGTCAGGGTTGTATATTACGTCTTTTGGAAACTTGGTCGGTCGTAATATACGGAGTCCATATTGATTTCGTGTAGGCCAAAATCAATTCACGTTTCCCCTGTGCTTGGGAACCGCCAGCAGTTCATCAGATCATTGTTAAGGGGAAGCAATGTCTAAACTCTCGCTCCGTGGTGTCGTGGCTCTGATTGCAGGGTGGTTCACCGTCTCGGCAGGGCAGGCGGGCGACAAAGAAGAGTTAGACAAACTCTGCGCCGCGAATACAGCGGCGGTACAGTCGATTCAAACGCTATACTGCAAGGTCCGGATCGACGACCCCGCCGGGCGGTTCGGAATCTCGGGCGGGGAATACTGGCGTTCGGGCGCGTCCGAACGATTGCGGTTCTTCCACAAAGGCAACGAAAACTGGGGGGTCGTCCGCGACGGCGTCGTCCGGAACATGGTCAAGCAAGACGTTTCTGGCAGTCCCAACATGCTGGCCCACCCCGAAGTCAAGGCGGGACTCGACGGCGGGCGCTGGCACTGGCACGCCGCGATCACGCGGCACACGGGTGCCAGTCCGTTCCTGTTTAATCCTTGGGAATCGGCACTGTGTTCCATGAGTGACGGCGGGAAGAACGGGAACGTTACGTTTTCCGAGTTCGCCAAGAACCACCGCGGCGAACTCCACTCCGTCCTGCGGCCCAAAGACGCGCCGAACATCGTCGTGGCGGAATTTCGCCTGCCGGGGTATGTGTGCCGACAACACCTCGACCGCACTGCGAACTCCATGATCCGCAAGACCGAATCTCGGAGCGAAGCCCCCACCGGCTACTCCAGTTCCGCTGAGGTGACCGCCTTCAAGGAAGGTGCCCCCGGCGTGTTCTTCCCCGAACGCGTCGTCGTCAAGCGGTCGCAGGGCGGAAAGGACGAGCCGGACGAAGTCTTTACTTTCACGGACATCGCCCTCAACAAGCCGATCCCCGCCGACACGTTCGACTTGAAGTACAGACCGGGACTCACCCTCACCGACACCATCGAAGGCAAATCGTACAAGGTTGACCGCGACGGCAAGCCGATCGGCGAAAAGGTGGCGGTGGGACTCGTCGTCCCGCCTCCGCTGTCACCCTATGAGGCGTCTCCCGCCGCTGTCACTCTCGAGGAGCCTGGCCCGTGGGGGTGGTGGATCCTCCCGCTCGCAGGGGCGGGGTTCGCCGTCGTGGTCATCGCTTGGCTGGTCATGCGCGTCCGTTCAGCGCGCGTTTAGTGTTACCTCTCCGATCACCCGAAGGTCTGCCATGCGCCGTGCGATTCTCCTACTCGCGGCAGTCGTCGTAGCCGCCGGTCACGGTGGACGGCACAGAACGCGCCGCCGAGATCACCGTTCACTGCCAATCTGAGGGTGTGCCATGATTTCGACACGTCGGCGGTGTGGGGTCACCCTGATCGAAATGCTGACCGTCATTAGCATTATCGGCGTTTTGGTGGGGTTGCTGCTCCCGGCAGTCCAATCCGTGCGGGGCGCAGCGGCGCGGGCGTCGTGCCAGAACTCGATGAAGCAGATCGGTTTGGCGTTGCACAACTACGAGTCGGCCCACGGCCGTTTGCCGCCCGGCCCCTCGGCGAAAATCGGCCCCGAGAACCCCGAGTGGGTGCTGTCCTGGATGGCACTCACGCTACCCTACGTCGAGCAGGACGCGCTGTGGCGGCAATCGGCGGCGGCGTGCCGGGAAACGCCGGTGATTCGGAGGAACCCTCCCCACGTCGGTTACGCGACGCCGGTCAAGTCGTTCGTCTGCGCCGCAGACGCCCGGCTCATGGAGCCGGGGACGCCGCCGAGCGGGCGGCGGAAGGCGTTCACTTCGTACTTGGGCCTCGCGGGTTCGTTCGTCGGCCCGGCGGCCATCGTCACGGACGGGGGGCGGTCCATTCGGGCGGCACCGGGGGTGTTCGGCGAACGGCCCGGCAACCGGATCGCCGACATCACGGACGGCGCGAGTCAGACGGTCGCGGCCGGGGAGCGCCCGCCGCCTGCAACGTTCGAGGCCGGCGGGTGGTACGGGCAGGAGGAAACTGGCACGGGACCGGACCAAGACATCCGCTACGGTCAGCCGTGGATGTACGGGAACGGTCTCGGGTGCCAGGGCGGGGGGTCTCACTTCGGCCCCGGCCGGCTCGACAACCCGTGCGACCGCAACCACCTGTGGAGCCTGCACCGCGGCGGAGGCAACTTCCTTTTCGCCGACGGCTCGGTGCGGTTCCTATCCTATTCGGCCGACTCGATCCTGCCCGCGCTGGCCACCCGTGCCGGGGGTGAGGTGGTCGAGGTGCCCTAG
>JAYVXO010000025.1:0-24362 GCA_043785105.1 Fimbriiglobus sp. | reverse complement strand
GTGCGCGACGAAGCGCCGCGACCCTGGGCTATTTCATTCAACCCCTTCGGGGTAGTCCGGTGGGGGTCTGCGGTAACTTGAGTCACGCAACGGGAGCGCCCGCGACATTGATCCGACCGAAAGGAATCTCGCTTGTGCGAAGGCACAAACAATCCGAGGCCCGCAGAACGCGCAACTTCAAAGCTGGCGTGTCGGGCCTACAAAACCTGCACTAATGCTGCCACTGCGTAACTCCTAACATTGTATGCACGGGGCATCGGGATGTGCCATGCCGCTAGCAATCCGTTGGCAAGAATTGAGTATGTGGACAGGTCGTTTGAGACTGGTCAATGAAATTTCGGTTGCCTTTTCCCATGCGTCGGTGTGTAGGACCGACGCGCGCAAGACTTGGCAATGAGGAGGGTCACCGTTTCTGGATTACATGCTAATCACGACCTCTCGGGCCAACCGCATGAAGATCAGAATACCTATGTCCTCCGGTAAAGTAACTCCTTCTTCGTCGCGCGGGAATGCACGAGCTCGCGCGAACGTCCCGTGCAGTCGATTTCGACGAGGGAACCAAGAGCGAAAGGGTAATCGCCTCTCCCTCACTGGGATCCGAGGTCGCGGTTGTAGGGCGCCCAGTCGCTCCATGTACTCCGAATCGCACGGCCGGTGAAGATGTCCGCCGGCTCGCCGCCGAGCGGGCTGGCGAACGACTATCCGTCCCCGCCACCGCGAGGGTGCCGGGGCGGTGTTTCCAAAACGGTACGGCCGTGGCACCCGATGCTCGGAGTGCCACGGCCGTTGCCGTTCGCAGAAGCCCGGGAGGCGCCTGTCTACCGCCGCGTCACGCTGAGTAGTAGGATGTTGCCCATCACCAGCAGCGGGTCGGCCTCCGCCTGGGTGAGGATGCCGGCTTGCTGAAAGGCGGCCACTTTGTTGAGGAACGCCTGCACCTTGCCCGTGTCGCCGTTGTTGCCCTTCAGGTTCAAGTTCAGAGCATTTCCTTGGCCACTGGTCAACCGCCCGGACGCGACCAGCCCGTTCACATAGACCTCCAGTTCCGCCACCTGCTGGGCCACCGAGACAACGGTGATTGCGACACTGGCATTCGAGCTGAAGCTGCCGTTGCCGACGGTCAGGCTCAGCGTGTCCGCGCCGCCGAAATTGAGGCTGCCGCGGTAGACCAGGGTGGCCAGGGCGGCGTTCAGGGCGGCCGTGCTGCCGACCAGGGACACCGAGCCGCTCCCGTTGCCGGTGACCATCAGGCCGGTGGTCGTCCCCAGCGTCAGCGTGCCGTGACCAACGCCGAGGGTGAGCGTCAGGCTGCCGCTGAGTCCACTAGCAATGGTGATCCCGCTGATGGCCTTGTCCACGTCCTCGTAGGCCGTCTGGGCGGCCGGCACGGTGAGGGCGGGGAAGACCGTCAGTGTGCCGTTGACGTAGGTGATGGCGTAGTTGCCCAGCCCCGTGCCCGTCGCGGCCCCAGGCACGATGGCGTAGGTTCCCACCGCCGCCGACACGCCCGCCCCGGCGCTGGTCTCGGCCACGCCGGTGAGGGCGTCCCCGGTGACCAGCCCGGACTGGGTGAAGGCCGTGCCGCCGAAGGTCTTCAGCGTGCCGTAAACCTTGACATCGTTGTTGGCCGTGATGGTCAGGGCGGCCTTGTTGATAACGTTGGTGATGGTCGTGCCGACGATGGCGTTGTAGTTGGCGGTGCCGGCGAAGCTCCACGAGTCGCTATAGGTACCGGCGTTCGTGTTCGTCGTGCTCAGCGTGACGGCACCGACGGCAGCCCCCGATTCGCCGTTGACGCCGGTGATCGACGCGACGGTCGCCGAGTGCGCCAGTCCGTCGTAGGTCACGGTGTACGGCGTGACGACGACCGTCGCGTTCGCCTTGGCAATGGCGAAGGTCAGAGTGCCACTGACATCGTTGTAGTTGGCGTTGCTGAACGACCAAGCCTGGCTGTAGTTGCCGGCGTTGGTGCCGCTCAGGCTGGCGGTGTACAACTGGTCGCCGTTGACTCCGGTGACCGTGACCATCTGCGTGTGGGCGGTGCCGTCGTAGGTGCCGCCGGTGTACCCGCCGACCACCACCGTGGCGGTCGCCTTGCTGATGGTGAAGGTGCTGCTGCCGCTGCTGGCTTCGTGGTTGGCGTCGCCGGCGTAAGTGTAGCTGGCCGTGGCCGTGCCCGCGTTGACGTTGTTCGCGTAGCTCGCCGTGGAAGTCAGGCTCAGCCCGCCCGCCCCCGTCACCGTCACCGTGGCCGGCGTCTGGGCTAGGCCGGTGTAGGTGAACGGACCGCCGACGATCGTCACCGCGACCGACGACGCGGCCTTGGCGCTGACGAAGGCCAGGGTGCCGCTGACATCATTGTAGTTGGCGTTGCTGTACGACCAGGGCTGGCTGTAGTCGCCGGCGTTGGTGCCGCTCAGGCTGGTGGTGTACAACTGGCCGTCGCCACCCACGCCGGTGACCGTGACCATCTGCGAGTGGGCGGTGCCGTCGTAGGTGCCGCCGGTGTAGCCGCTGACCGCGACCGCCGCGACCGCCTTGCCGATGGTGAAAGTCTGAGTGACGGAGTTGCCGGTGTGGTTGGCGTCGCCGGCGTAGGTGTAGCCGGTCGTGGCCGTGCCGGCGTTGACGTTGCTCGCGTAGGTCGCCGCCGGCGTCAGGCTCAGCCCGCCCTCCCCCGTCACCGTCACCGTGGCCGGCGTCTGGGCCAGGCCGGAGTAGGTGAACGGCCCACCGGCAATCGTCACCGTTGTCGTGGACGCAGCCTTG
Organism: Fimbriiglobus sp.; assembly: GCA_043785105.1. GTDB lineage: Bacteria > Planctomycetota > Planctomycetia > Gemmatales > Gemmataceae > Fimbriiglobus. The sequence continues at coordinate 21,593 of JAYVXO010000025.1, read as the reverse complement.
ATGATGGTGTTGGTGATGGTCGTGGCGGTGATCTCGTTGTAGTTGGCGGTGCCTGCGAAGCTCCACGAGTCGGTGTACGTGCAGGCGTTCGTGTGCGTCGTACCGCTCACATTGACGGTGCCGACGGCGGCCCCGGTCTCACCGTTGACGCCGGTGATCGCCGAGACGGTCGCGGTGTGCGCTTTGCCATCGTAGGTCACGGTGTACGGCGTGACCGTGACCGTCGCGTTCGCCCTGGCGATGGCGAACGCCAGGGTGCCGCTGGCGTCGTTGTAGTTGGCATTGCTGTACGACCACGGCTGGCTGTAGGTGCCGGCGTTGGTGCCGGTCAGGCTCGTGCTGGACAACTGGCCGCCGCCGGGGACGCCGGTGACCGTGACGGTCCGCGCGTGGGCGGTGCCGTCGTACGTGCCGCCGCCGTACCCGCCGACCACCACCGTGGCGGTCGCCTTGTTCACGACCTGCCCGCCGCTTAGCGTGGCGCCGCTGTTGACGAAGCCGCCGGAGCCGACGTAGCGTGTCTCAACGGTGTGGGTGGCGGCCGCGAGCGTGGACGTCGTCAAGTTCCAGATCGCGGTCGTGCCCGTCGTGCCGTCCGCCGTGCCGGCCACGGGGGACCCGCCGTCGATCACGAAGTTCACGCTTCCTGTGGGCGTGGAAAAGCTCGAGACCGTGGCGGTGAATGTCACCGAATCGCCATAGGTCGAGGGGCTGGCGGAGGTCGTCACGGCGGAGGTCGTGGAGTTCGCCTGAGCCTCAAAGGCCCCGATGTCCACGGTGCCGACTAGGATGTGCGAGAAGCCCGGGCCGCGTTGGTCGGTGGTGATACCCGCGGGCACCAGGGCATTATTGCCGCTGTTGATCGCGGGGCTGCCTGGGAGCAGGGCCATGGTCTGCGTCGGTCCGCCGTTGTTGGCGAGCGGGCCGAGCATTGGGTTGGCCACGATCGTGTCGGCCAGCCCGCCGTCGCCCTGTCCGATTAGGTTGTGGCTGCCCCTGAGGGTGCCGAAGCGACCGAAGTCGCCCCCACCGTTGCCGCCGGCCACGATCGTGTTGTTCAGCGTCGCAAAGCCCGGGCTGTCAATGCCGCCGCCTGCCTGTCTGGCTGAGTTGCCCGAGACGGTGCAGTTGGTCAGCGTCGCACTGTAGCCGTTATAGAAGCCGCCGCCGGTGTAAGCCGAGTTGCCCGAGAGGGTCGTGTTGGTCAGCGTGGCCGTGCCAGGAAAGGCATTGTTGATGCCGCCGCCCTCGGCGGAATCGGCCGAGTTGCCCGAGACGGTACAACCGGTCAGCGTCAGCGTGCCGGTGCTGTCGATGCCGGCACCGCCGCCCTGGGCCGAGTTGTTCGAGACGGTGGAGTCGGTCAGCGTCGCCGTGAGGTCGTTGGCGATGCCGCCGCCGCGGCCGGATGCCGAGTTGTTCGAGACGGTGGAGTTGGTCAGCGTCAAGATGCCGTTGTTGAAGATGCCGGCGCCCACTCGGGCCGAGCTGGCCGAGACGGTCGAGTTGGCTAGCGTCAGGCGTTCCACGTTGTAGATCGCCCCGCCGAAGTCGCCGCTCGCCAGGCCACCCGTCAGCCCCAGGCCGCTCAGGCTCACGGGCTGAGCCGTGCTGAAACGCCCGTCGTCGATGATGAAGATCCGGGAGGTGGCGTTGCCGCTGATGGTCAGGGTGGTGGCGCCGGGGCCGGAGATCGCTACCGCGTCGGTGATGGGCAGCGCGCTTTGCGTCAGCGTGATCGTCCGCGGCGAGTCGAACAGACTGGAGAAGTTGATCGTGTCGCTTCCCGGCTGCGCATTCGCCTGGCCGACCGCCCAGCGCAGGCTGCCGGCGCTGCCGTCGTCGAGGGTGTTGGTCACGGTGAACGTGGCCGGGACCGTGCGGTCCTCCAGCCCCTCCACGCCCAACCGCATTCGGGGCCGGGGCTTCGGGGTGGCGCGGCCGGTGCGGCCGGTGCGGCCGGGGAACAGCTTGGCGATCCAGGGGTGGGTCATGGTCGGTCTCCGTGTTGCGACTGAGGGAACGGCCCAGGATCAGCCGGGGGGCCGTTTTCGCGCGAAGAATCTCAAAGAAAAAAAATCGCGGCCGCCCACGGGGGTGGACGGCCGCGGCAAAAAGTGTTCGCGGCGTGGGCATTCGACCGGCGCGGGCGTCAGTTGACCGTGCGAGGCGGCGGGGCGAGTTCGGGCGGCAACTTCGCCCGCCACGCTGTGGCCTTGGCGTCGTGGCCCTTGTCGGGTTCCGTTTTGTTCCAGGCCGAATAAAGCTCGGCCAACAACCGGGCGCAATTCTCTGTGGGGCGGCGCGCCCGGCTCAGAATGTCGTGGGCTTCCAGCAGGTTGGCTTCCGCAGCGGCGTGTTGACCCGCGCGCCCCCGCGCTTCCCCGAGTTGTTGAAGGAAGTTGCCGAGGGATCGTTCGCTGCTACCGGTGTACGACTTGCGCGCGGCCGCTTCGGCGACGGACAGGATACTGGCCGCCTCCGCGTTGCGCTTCTGACCCAGTAGAATTACGGCGAGCTTTTGAGTGGCACTCAGCACGATCGGGTGTCCGGCTCCGATCACCGGTCCCCCTATCAGCATCACATCGCGGCACAGTCGCTCCGCCTCGGCCGGCTTTTTTCTGATCGACTGCCAACCCGGCCAAGTTGTACAAGTACGTCAGCGTGTCGGGGTGAGCGGGCCCCAGAACTCGCCGGGCGGTGGCCAGTGCCTCGCGCCAGTACGGTTCTCCCTGGGCCAGCTTGCCCTGCCGGATCAACACCAACCCCATCACGTTGTTGGCGACCAGTGTCGCGGAGTGATCGCCCCCCAACACGCGGTGCCGCCGGTCCAAGGTTTCCCGGCACAGCGGCTCGGCCTCAGCCAACTTGTTCTGGCCGATGAGGAAGACTGCCAAGTTGCCGAGCGTTGCGAGCGTGCTGCTGTGGTCCGATCCGAGCAGGCGCCGCTTGTTCGCCAGCGCCTCGCGTAGCAGCGCTTCAGCCTCCTTGGGCTGGCCGCTGTTGTCGAGCGCGGTGCCCAGGTTCTGGATCGAACTCAGCGTGGCCGGGTGTACGTCGCCCAGCAGCCGCCGTCTGGTTTCTGTCACCTCGCGGAATAACCCGACGGCCTCGTCCAGCTTGCCCTGGGGCCGCAACGCTGCGGCCAACTCGTTGATCAAAGTCAGCGTGCTGGGGTGTTCGTCGCCCCGTGCGCGCCGGCTCCGGCTCAATGCGTCGCGGAGGGTCGCCTCGGCCAGTTTCCCCTGTTCCATCAGCAGGTTGCCCCAGCCGCGGAGCGACTGCAGCGTGTTCGGGTGGTCCTCCCCCAGCACGCGCCGCCGCCCCTCCAGCGCCTCCCGCAGATACCCCTCGGCCTCGCCCAACTGCCCTTTGCCGACGAGCAGGTTCCCCGTGTTGGCGATGCAGGTGAGCGTTCGGGGGTGGTCGTTTCCCCACACCCGGCGGCTCGTGTCCAGCGCCTCGCGGTAGTACGGCGACGCCTCGTCCGTCCGGCCCAGCGCGAGGAGGTATACCCCCAGGTTGGCGACCGATTCGATGGTGTCCGGGTGGTCCTCCCCCAGCACGCGCCGCCGCTCGGCCAGCGCCTGCCGCTCCAGCGCGACCGCCGCAGCGTCCAGGCCCAGGTCGTGGTAGCGCTCGGCCAGCACGTGCCGGAGGGTCGCGGCGACGGCCGGCTGCCCGGCGAACTGCTTGTCGATCGCGGCGGCGGCGGGCTTGAGGATCGTGCCGTCGATGAGTTCGAGCGCCGCGTCGGTGGCGTTCACCCGGCCCCACTGCGCCACGAACGCCTCCCGCTGCGCCCCGCGCTCGGCCTCGGGCACACCCGACTTGGCCAGGGCGGCGTCGAACCGGGACCGCACGTCGGCGGTGAGCCGAAGCCCGGCCGCCGCCGCGTCGGTCTGGGCGAGCATCTGCCCCTGGAAGTCGGCCACCAGTTTCAACTCGGCGGCCCGCTTCGCCGTCTCGGCCTCGGACTGGGTGGCCCGCGCGCTCTCGGCCTGGGCCTCGATCCGCGCCGCCGCCTCATCGGCCCGTGCGATCAGCGCCTGCCGCAGCCCGACGCCCGTGCCGGCCAGTCCGAGCAGCAAGGCCGTCAGAACCAAGCCGGCGGCGACCACCTGGCCCTTGTGCCGCCGGACGAACTTCGTCACCCGGTACGCGTTACTCGGCGGGTGGGCCAGCACCGCCTCGCCGCTCAGGTAACGGTTCACGTCCGCCGCGAACCCGTTGGCCGTCTCGTACCGCCGGGTGCGGTCCTTCTCGAGCGCCTTCATCACGATCCAGTCGAGTTCATTGCGCAAGAGGCCCGTCAGCACCCTCGGCTCGGTGGCGCGGTTGGCCGAGAGTGACGGCAGGGCGTCGGCGGTGCTGAGTTTTGCACTGGGTCGCGGCGGCTCCTCCTCGCGCACCACCCGCAGGATTTCCAACAGGCCACGTTTCTCCAGCTCCTTCCGGGCGAACGGCGGGCTGCCGGCGAGCAGTTCGTACAGCAAGACGCCTAGCGAGTACACGTCCGAGCGGGTGTCGATGTCCACGTTGTTGAGGGTCGCCTGCTCAGGGGACATGTACTGCGGGGTGCCGACAACGCCGCCGAACCCGGTGTCGATAGTGTGCTCGGTCAGCGGCCCGCCGGTCGCTTTGGCTACCCCGAAGTCAATCACCTTCGGCACCGGCTTGTCGTCGTACAGCGCGATCAGCACGTTCGACGGCTTGATGTCGCGGTGGATGACGCCCTTCTGGTGGGCGTGCTGGATCGCCTGGCAGACCGGGGCGAACAGTTCCAACCGCTGCCGCGGGGTCAGCTTGTGCGCGTCGCAGTAGTCGGTGATCGGCACGCCCTTGACGAGTTCCATGACGAAGTACGGGCGGTTGTCGTGCAGGCCGCCGTCGAGGATTTTGGCGATGTTCGGGTGGTCCATCAGCGCGAGCGCCTGCCGCTCGGCCTCGAACCGCGTCATCACGCTCCTCGAGTCCATGCCGGCCTTGATGAGCTTGACGGCGACCTTGCGCTTGACGGGTTCGGACTGCTGGGCCAGCCAGACGCTGCCCATGCCCCCCTCGCCGATGGCTTCGAGCAGCCTGTACCGCCCGGCGATGACCTGCCCGACGAGCGCGAGCGCGCGGGGGCCGGTGGTAGCGGCCGACCGGCCGAATCCGGCGGCCAGCCCCGCGTCTAGCGAGTCAGCCGGGGGGTCTGCGGAAGCGGTGGCGGTCGGGTCGGTCGGGGGCGTCATGGTGTTCCTCGCGGCGATCGGGGGCGACAGGCGCAGGATCAGGCCGGAGGCCGGTTTCGCGCGGTGATTCTTGGCAAAATGGGAAAGTTTAAGCCAGCGCCCGCAGCAGCCCGGCCGCTTCTTCTTCCACCTCGGCCGGGCTGCCGGGCAGGTGGAACGCCACCACTTCCAAAAGCGCCGCCCGGAACTCCCGGCGGGCCTGAGCGTACCAGTGGTGGATGTCGGCCGCCGGGACGCCCCACAACTCGGCGATCGCCCGGACGGGCAGGCCGTCCTCGAACCGCAGCCGGAGCAGCTCGACCCGCCGGACCGCATCCGGCCCGGCTGCGGCGGCCCGCTGCCGGTGGCGGGCGGCGGCCTCGGCCATGACCGACCCCGCCCAGGCCCGGTCGAACAGCCGCGACTGGGTGGCCTCGTCCGCCGGAACGTCCGGCAGGGGGCCGGCGGCCCGCGCCGGCCGGGTCTCGAACCGCCGGGCGACGTTGCGCACCACCCCGTACAGGAACGGGCGGAAGTGGGGTACCCGGCCGGCCCCGGCGGCCGCCAGCGCGCCGCCCTGGCGGAAGCACTCGACGAACACCTCCTGGGTGGCGTCGTCGAGGTCGCCGCACCGCGACGAGCCGCGCCAGCGGGCGGCCAGGTACGCACGAACCGGGCCGAGGTAGCGGCGGGCGAGTTCGTCGCGGCCGGCCGGGCTGCCCGCCGCCGCGGCCCGGATGGCGGTCCAGCAGGTGGTGTCGGAGTCGGGCATTCAGGCTCCTTCAGTCCACGGGGCGGGGTATAGGCGGTGGGGTCGAGTGGGCGGCAGGCGAGGCCGACGCGCCTTCGCGCCAGAGTTTAGGACGCGGCAGGAGTCCGGGACGTTAGAATTGTATAACGTGTTCCCGGTCATGGCACTGCGTCGGACCGACGCACTCGCCGGCCACGATGGAACCCGCTACCACAACGGTCGGATAGGCGGAGTGACCAGCCTGATTCGTCCCCAGCGAGAGCACGCCGTGAGGTGATTGGCCGCCGAGCCGCCGGTGGTAGGGGAATGAGCCGGCCGTACAGCACACGCTCGCACGATGAGGGGCGGCCGTGCCGGTGGCGGGTCAGGGGGCTGACTCAGCTGCCCTTCTTCCTCCGCACGTGCCGCTTCGCCGAGTTCCGTCCCGGCCGATAGCCCGTCTTCGGCGGCTCCGCCCCGCGCTCGCCGGCCGGCTCGCCCTTGGCGGGGTTGGCGACCGTGTGGTTGTGGTCGTGCCTGGCCGCTGCGTTCGCCTGCTTCTGGCGCGCCTCGATCGCTTCCTTGGGCGGTTGCGCCGGGATCAGCCCCTTGCACCCGCCGACCGGGTCCGCCCATCCGGCTTGGATCAGACCCTCGCGGACGAGGGAGTAGTTCTACAGCCTACAGGCTGGCCTGCGTGAACGGTCGCCGTACTGCCTTCGGTCACATCGACCGAAGCATCATCCCGATTTTGAATCTGAATCGGTCACCCGCAACTTTGACAAGTTTTCCTTACGGCAGTTCGCGTCGAGAATTGCTACAAGCGGCCACAAGTGTCATTTCGCACAATGGGCACCTGCGATAAAGCATTTTGACTCAGATTCAAATGTTTTCAATGAGGGCATTGTTGTGCTGACCATTTATTAAATCAAACGCTTTTGCTATGGGAAGTGAATCACGGGTGAATGCTTCAGTTCAGCGAAATGCCGTATTCGCGGGCGATCTTCTGGAAAAGCCACGTGAGCATCCCGCCCGGATTCTTGATCTCCTGGGTCTGGCGGGCTTCTTTCAAGAGGCCCAAGCCGCGATCCACGGCTCCCGATCCGAGTCTCTTCACGCACTGCGTCCACCAAACGTGGTCTTCGCTGCCGCCCACGGCTTCGACGATCCGCTCGATCTGAGAGCGGAGGCCGGGGGCGAGTTCGCGGGCGGCGTGTTGGTCGGTGTTCGCGTCTTGCTGCGGGGCCTGCTGGCGCTCGAAGACGACGAGCCACGCCCCGTTCACGCTTTTCTCGAACCGGAACCCTGCCAAGATGGGAACCTTGGCTTCCAGAAGCCCGTTCGCGGTGCGCTTGATCGTTTTTCGTGCATCGAGTTCGGTCGCCGTTTCGACCGGCAAGGCGCGAACGAGGTCGGCGACGAACCGCCGGTGCAACTTCTGCGACACGAACTTCTTGGCGAGGTAGACGGCCAGTCGTTGCTCCATCGGTTTGAGCGAGTAGAAGAGTTCGTTCTTGAAACCGAGGGAGAAGTATCCGCGTGACTTGGCGATCTGCTGCAAGACCGGGCTGACTTCGAGGAAGCCGAACGGGAGTTCGTGGTCGGCGTCGTCCGGGGACGGCTTGAAGTAAAAGACGCTGCCGAACAGCCGCCACTTCATATCGACATAGGCTTTGCGGTCGCGATGATAGAAGGCGTTGGTCGCGTGGAAATCGTAGCCGCGCAAGATGTCGATGTCGCGTCGAACGCGCTCGTAATCCTTTTTCGAGGGGTTGCGTTCCCCTCGCCTCGTCAGCAAGGACCGCACGGTGCCGAACTCGATTTGGGTTCCGCTCGCGCCCTGTTCGCAATACATCTGGAGCAGGTCGTAGAGCAACAGTTGCGTGGTCGCGCCGCCGAACCCGAACGGCCCCGGGTAGGCTCGGCGTTCAGATCAGAACGTCTTCGAGGTGGGTGGACAAGTGGGCGGGGCACTCGAACTGGTTGAGCCAGTTTCGACGCCGCGCCGTCAACTTCTCGTGGTGCAGATGGTAGACGCCGTTCTGTTGGTCGATGGCACTCAGCATCTGCAAGCAGAGACATAAGCGCAGAAACGCCCTCATTTCGAGCTGCATGTAGTCGTCATCGAGCGCAGCGGCCTGATTGGCAATCACGTTCGCTGCCAGCTTGTCTTGCAACGCCTTGGCGTCGCTGGGCGAGCGCAGCTCTACGTATCCGCGGCCGGGCACGTAGTTGATGAGATGCCGCTGGTGCATCTCGACTATCTTCAATTCGGGGTCGGTTTCGGAGGTGATAACGCCGTACTTCGCCCAACTCGGTCGGGTGGAGATGCTCCGAAACTCTTCATAAAAATTCTTCCAGACGCGTGAATGCTCACTGGACCCGTCTACCCGCCGGATCTGGTAGTTGTTGTTCAACAAGTTTACCACTTCAAGGCGGTGGGTCGGTGGCGGTGTGCGTTCGCTGTCATAGTTCACTTTGACGAAAAAAATCCCCTTCAACCGAATCGCGGCCTGTGCCGCGAAGAATGAAGAGTAGTAGTAGGCCACCAGACCCCACGCAAGTCGCCCATTACTTACCAGTTGCTTGCCGACAACGAGTTGGTAAAGACTTCGATCAACGTAGTGAGCGGCCTCGTGAAACAAAGCTTCTTTGAGTTGCGGCGAAGTGAACGGTACCCAGGTTTTGGTTGAGAAGGCCGTCGGCGGAAGGCCGACGTACCCCTCCACCTGCTCGCTGGCGAACCGGGGAGAGTACCCGGTACAGTCCTTCCAGACGGTTGGGATCAAGTTGAAGTCGATTGCAGCCATAGGCGGATTAGAGCTTTAGCTCTCCTAAAGTGCCTTCCGATGTTGCGGTGATCGCGTCATTCAGCACTTCAGCTAGCACTTCGGCGGCGGCCATTTCCGCCTTGTTCCCAGTTCCGCTACCCATTGTCTCCGAGTCGAATTTCACGTTTCTGATGAGTGAGAACGTAGAAATCACTGCGGCGGCAGTAAACTCGCCCTTACTTCGGGCTAGTGTCTTGGTGAAAACGGTGGGGAACAGATTCATGAGCGCGCCGAAACCCACCGTCTTCGTCAATAGGCTTTTCCCCCACTGGTCGGCGTAGACAGCTTTGATCCCAGACCAATAGTTCGCCAAGCAGGCGTACTGCTGGTTGAACGTGTAGTTATGGAGGGCACCCATGTGCGAGACGAGGGGCTTCACCTTACGGACGTAATTGACTAGTGCTATGAGGCCAGATCCCTCGCCAGTCATGTTCACCAATCCGTACCAAGGAGAATCCTCTTCTTCGTTCAGTTTCGCGACGAGTTCGCGGCACAGCGTGTTGATGTCTTCTTCCGTTTTCGTGATTCCCAACAGGTCGAGCGCCAGGCTGGTCGGCAGCCGCTTCTGCTCGGTGTTGATGGTGACGAACATGCCAACTTCTTGCCTGAGTTCGAGCTTCAAGAAGGCTACGACGAGCAGCGGGTACTGGATACGGGAATACTCGAAGCCGAAAAGCCGGTGTTGGCCGTCGATCACCCAGGCACACTTCTTCGTGCTCGGAAAGCTGATGATGCCTTTCGCCTCATCTACTTTGACTGCGTCGTCGAAGAAATCCAGGATGATGTTGTTGGGAATCACGCCCTTCATTTCGTCCACATAGCGGGCGACCTGACGAAGCCGGGCTTCCTTCAGGTGCCGCTGGTAACCTTTATCGTGATCCTCCTCCCGGCGGCTCACGGTGCAAACTTTTCGCAGCACGTCCGACGGTGCCACGAAGGCGTACATGGTCAGGCCACCCTGAACGAGCTTGACGACAGAATAGGTGTAGAACGTGGGCGCGGCTGGGGCCGGCGGATCGCCCTTCGTCTTCAACGGCTTGTGCTTCGCCATGTTGCCCTCAATACGCCGGTTGCTCGTCTAACTGGATGTCAGAAACAAGCAGGGGAAATTTTGATTTATTTGGCGACAGTCCGATGTCGGCGCTGGCGATCTCGCGTTTGGCATTCCAGAAGTGACCGCACGTGTAGACGTGTACTGGGCCATCCGACGGGAACAGATTGAGTTTAGCGAACTCTTTTTTGCGGACCACCCGGACAGTGACATCGATCTGGAACTTGCTGAGTGGCGGAACTTGGCGGAGTGACTCGATCACATCAGTGATCGCGCGCACGCGCTTCGCCGGCAAGGAGTCGCTAACCACGATCACGACCTGAGCGTCCGTCACCCAGCACGGGGACGGGTGTTTCAGGTGAATCCCGCGCCGGACCGCAATGAGCGAGACATGCTTGACGGTCAAGCGAAGGCCGGGTGCCATCCGCTTGTAAAGCATCACTGCGAACTTGAGCTGGCGGAGCTTCAGGTTCGCGTCCCACAGATTGGCCGAATCGGGCGTGGCGTTCGCGTGGTCGCCGACCTCCTCGGCCAAGCGCTTGTAGCACATTTCTCGGTATTTGCGGTTCAGGTCGGTTGCCAGCCAGCGGCGGCCTAAAGCCGCAGCCGCAACGACGGTGGCACCCGTGCCTGCGAATGGGTCAAAAACGACTCCGGTTTTGTCGGTGCTGAGTTGGATGACTCGCTTAGTCAGTTCCGTAGGGAGCGGGCAAGCGTGCTCCATTGAGCCGTTACCCCAAGAACCCTGCGTCGGGATGTGGATTTCCCAGACGTTGTTCACGCCCTTTCCGAGCGGGTGGTAGCGTTCCGGGTATTTGACCCACCAGTTCGCAAGAGCCTGGGTCGAACGGAGCGCGTCGAGGTTCAATGTGAAGGACTTTGTCTTACTGAAACAGAGGACATATTCAAAATGATCTTGGAGTTTCTGTTTGTGAGACCAAGGTAAGGTGTGCGGCTTCACCCACACCAAAATGTCCTGCAAATGCCAAGCGGCCGTGGGCCGAACCGTGAGCCGTTCGGCCAGCTTGAACGGAAGCAGGTGAAGTATCGCGTCCTTCTTTACCGTGTTGATGACCACCCAGAGCGACCCGGTTTTTTTCGTACAGTGCCACACCTGGGTGAACACGGCGGCGAGATCGTCGAGGTATTGGTCGAGGGTCTGGCCGTAACCGATCTGCCCTGCGCCACCGTAGTCCTTCACGTCCCAATAGGGCGGCGAGGTTACAGTCACATCGATGACGGGCTGGTGATTTAGCAACGCGCCGATGTGACGGGCGTCCTCGATCAGGTACTCGTTGAAAGTGATCGGTTTCGAGGGTGAAGATAGTCCGGCGCGTGTGGCGTGACCGTTCAGCAGGTGAGTACCGTTGGTGGAGGGGACAGGCACGGTTCGACGGTTGCCCTCGGTCGGCATCGGTTGTTATCCCCGCTGGATACGCATTTTTACGCGGTCCACGTTTCCTGCGCTGCATCGGAGAAGTAAGTAAACAGTATCTTTACGTCCAGTCTGGGATGCTTGCAAGTGGCTGCGGCGCTGCGGCTTAGGTATTGAGGCGAGCACAACTCTAAAGGCGGCATGACCGATGCCTTGTGGACTTTTGCGTCCGACCGCGTGCTCCTGGCTCCGTCGGCGGAAGCGAGTCGCGGGGTCCTCCGCAACGAAGGCTTCGCCAACGCCGATACGGTCGCCCGGTTTCTGCTCGACGAGCGGTTGCAGGAATCGGTCCGCGGCGGGGTGCTCTGGATCGACGAGGCCGGGTTGCTCGGGTTGAAGACGCTCGATGCCGTTTTCAAAATCGCCAATCAACTGCAAGCCCGCGTCGTTCTCTCCGGCGATGAACGCCAACACCGTTCGGTCGAACGCGGTTCGCCGTTCGACCTCTTGCAACGCTTGGGCGGACTCGAACCGGCGACGGTCCGAGAAATCCGCCGACAGACGGGCCGGTACAAAGACGCGGTCGCTCTTCTGAGCGAAGCGAAAACGGTCGAAGGCTTCGACCTCCTCGACCGCGACCTCGGTTGGGTCCAAGAGCTTCCCGACGGCGAGCGGGCCCAGGCGATGGCCGCCGAATACGTAACCGCGCTCCGAGATGGCGAGACGGTGTTAGCGGTCTCGCCGACGCACGCCGAAGGGGCCGCGATCACGCGGGCGATTCGCGCCACGCTCCGCAGTTCGGGAATGCTCGCCGGAGACGAGCGGGAGTTTTCCCGGCTCGACGCCCGCGATCTCACGCTCGCCGAACGGCGCGAACCGACCGTTTACCGCGCAGACGATGTCATCGAGTTCCACGCCCAAGCCAAAGGCTTCCGCGCCGGTACGCGGTATACCGTGACCGCCATCGGCCGCGCCTCGGTTGCGGCGAAGGACGACAGCGGGCGCGAGACGATCATCCCGCTCGGGCTCGCGGATCGGTTTCAGGTGTACACCCGGAAGCCGCTGGCGATCTCTGCCAGGGATCGCGTGCGGATTACGAAGAACGGGAAATCGATCAACGGCAAGCGACTCGACAACGGCACGATGGCAACGGTTCTGGCGTTTATGGACGACGGTGGCCTCGAACTGACTGGGGGTGCCATCCTCGCGGCCGACTTCGAACATCTCGCCCACGGCTATGCGGTGACGAGCCACGCCTCGCAAGGCAAGACAGTAGACCGGGTCCTGATCGCCCAATCGTCGGAATCGTTTCGGGCGAGTAACCGAGAACAGTTTTACGTGTCGGCGTCGCGGGCGCGGCGTTCGGCTACCGTGTATACGGACAACAAAGTGAGTTTGCGGCGGGCGATTGAGCGGAGCGATTCGCGGGTCTCGGCCACCGAACTCGTCCATGGGAACCTTCCGCCGGTTCCCGTCTGGCGGGCGTGGTTGGCGCGCCGCCGGCGCTGGTTGCGGGACCGCCTCGACGAGCCGTCCGAGTCCGATCCACTCCGGCCGCAACCTCTTCTCGCTGTTCACGATGATCGGCGACTAATCGGTGCGCTGGGTCTGGGAAGCGGACCGCGCGAACTCACTCCGAACACCCGAAACGAACACCGTGATCGAGCGAATCGAAATCGGGGCGGGGAAGAACCCGACGCGCTAGCCGTTTACGGTCTCCCTCGAAGTGCCGTCTACAACTGCCGTATACCCACTCTCTCCGAAAGTGCATCAGTGTAGGGCCTTGGTTTCCACTCGCTCGGCGGTCGTTGTCGATTCCGTATTCGAGCCGGGCCGATTGCTGCTTCCCTCCGACTCGATGTTTTCGTGTACGGCTGCGGGGCGAATACCGAACTACTTCGCTTTCTTCTTCTTCACCGTCGTCGCCGGTTTGTCGGATGACGGGACCGGCGGAAGGGGAATCACCTCCGGCGGTTTCGGCGGCGGGGGCGGGTAGTCCAAATGGCGACGGATCGCCATCTCGACGACGTGGCGCATTTTCTCGTCGCGCTCGCGCACGAATCCACGCAACCGCTCCAACAGCGACGATTCGATTTCCAAGTTCAATTGCCCGGTGCCCGGGGTCACGCGCCGTTTCGCCATCGGTTCACACCTCGTTTCGGGAAAGATACGTTTGTCTCTAGAGAAACACAAGAGAATTGTTTGACACGTCTCTAGAGACGGTGTAGTTTTCATGTAGAGACAGTGGGAAAACGCCCGTTTACACAAAGGAAAAACCGATGATCGAATCCGACTTCATCCTCCACACCTACAGCCGCCGCGAAGCCATCGACGACGGAGTTCTCATCGACGTGACCGAGACCGCGAAGGAAGCCGGTTTTCGGATCCCGGTCGCGGTGACCGCCGCAGTTTGGACCGAATACGTTACCGTTCCCGACGGCGTCGAAGGACAAGACGAACGCGGGCGGCTCTGGGATGTCCTTTTCATGTTGCTCATGGCGATTCGTTCGGGCCGCGAGTCCGGCGCGGAACTTCGCTACCAACTGCACGTGAGAAACGACAACCTCGTCGGTGAGCCTCCGCTTGTCGAATTGAAAGCGGTGTGCGGGCCGACCGACGACGGGACGCCGTGCCTCACCGTGATGCTGCCGGAAGAAGATTGACGGTCGGGCCGGGGGACGGAAGCCCCCGGCCATTGAGAACGAACCAAAAGGATTTGCGCCATGATGACGCTCAAGACTTTCGAACGGACCCCGTCCCTCGCCGAACTGAAAGTGAGTTACCGCCGGGGCCGACCCAAAACCGACAAGCCGGAACGGATGCCGGTCCTCGTATCGTCCCCGGTGAGTTGTGAAAAGTACCTCCGGTCCGTTTGGGACAAGGACACGATAGAACTCCGGGAAGAGTTCGTGCTCCTTTGCCTGAATGGGGCGCATGAAGTCCTCGGGTGGGTGAAGTTGCACACCGGCACTTTCAATCAATCCCCGGTCGATCTGCGGCTGGTGCTCGGGGTCGCCCTCCTGACGGCGAGCAGTGCCGTCATCGTCGCCCACAACCATCCCAGCGGCAACTTGACGCCGTCACCGGAAGACATGGCGCTGACCCGGCGACTGAAAGAAGCCGGGGCGTTGATCGGCGTGCGCGTGCTCGATCACCTCATCCTGACTCGGGACGGCTATTACAGTTTCAATGAATCGTCGTGGTCGTGAATCGAGGAACTCAGGCGATCCACCGGCGCAGCGGAGTGGGGCGTTCAAGGCCCCCGCAGCGGAGCCGGTGGATCGCTGCCGAAGCACGTTACTTCCAATGAAATACGGGAAGAATCACTACCGATCCACGCGGCAACGACCCTACCGCCCCCCGCTTCGGATGAATCTCGCGGCGCACGACGCGCCGCGACCCCCGCGGCAGGGTGCCGATCAAAATTGAAAAAACCGTTCGTCATTTTGAAGCCAAAATCCCCGCTTCGGAAAAGCTCCGAAGCGGGGAGTGGATGACGTCAACGCTCACTCGTCCGTCGGTTCGGCGTGGTTCGGTTGGAAGGCGTGCAAGTAGCCTGCGGCTTTCTCGGCGTGGGCGGCGGCGGTGAAAATTGCCTTGGTGTCGTTCTTTAAGACCTTCAGCCACGAGTCCAAGTAGGCGGCGTGATCCGGCATCACTTCGGGGGTCAGGCCAAGGTCAGCGGCGATGAACGCCGAACCGAGTTCCGCCACTAACTCTTCGACGGCGTACGCTTCGTCGCCGAACCGTTTGGAGTTGAACTGACGGTTCAGCCGCTTCTCGGGCTTCGTCCAGTGAATCGCTTCGTGGGCACGAACGGCGTAGTAACTCTCCCGGCTCTCGAAGCGGTCGTAGTCGGGTAATTGAATGTAATCACCCGCCGGACTGTAGAACGCCTTCGTCCCGCCGTGTCGGGTGTCGGCCTCGGTGTTCGTGAAGAAGAATTCGGCGTCGGCGAGTCGCTCGGCGGCGGTCTTCGGCTCGACGGTCGGAGCGTCGTAGTGAGCGGGCAACCCTTCGATCTGCTCGGCGTTGAACGCCGTGTACGCCTTCAGGAACGGGATCCGTTCGCTGACCTCGTCGCCGGTCTGCTCGTCGGTCGTCGTCTTCTCGAACGTGTTGGCGTAAACAACCTTCGTCCCTGTCTCGCCCTTCTTCACGCACCCGTTCAGGTCTCGGGCTTGGTTGAACGTCAGCCACAGCGGTGAACTGTACCCGCGTTCAAATCCGGTCAGCCAAAGAACCAACACGTTGATGCCACGATAGGGAACGCCGTTGAATCGCAATGGCCGCGAAATACTCCCGGCTGGGTGTCCCGCTTGCCACGGCTGCACCCCTTTTTCCAACTGGGCCACGATCTGATTCATGATCGTCGTGTACACATCCGTTCGGTTCGTGTTCGTCGTCTTCATCTGCGTTCCTCCGGTTTGGGAATTGGATCTGTCCGTCTGATTGCCGCGCGCAATCGACGGAACGGAGGAAGAAGTGGAACGGGGGGAGCGGCGTCATAGGGCGGAGGGGGCGGAGGGTTTCCCTGGCTGCACAAGCGCAGCGGAGCGGAGTGCGGAAGCTAGGGCGGGGCCGACCCCGGAGCCGGAGTGAGCGCACGCGAACGCAGGGCACCCTTGACGTCCGCGGGGGATTCTCCCCCTTCTTGGATTGGTTCTGGATTTGAGATCGGAAGGGAGGTGTGGGAACCGATCGGTTCTCACAAGGCACGACATCTTCGGCTACGGCCGACGCTTTGGCCTGCTGCCATCCGCAGGGACAGGGATCAACACGGCAGTGAACGCGGCCGTCATCCGGCATTTCGGTGCGGATCAGGTCGCCGTTGAATCAACGCTCTTCTTTGAAGCCTTTGCCTTCACAGGTTTTGTGGGCATACCATTTGACTTCGAGCCAGACGATTGGGGGTTTGGCGTCGGTGTTCCCCCCGATCCGAGTGACGACGGGAGGTACTTTCCGTGTCGTTCGCGGAGGTACGGCTTCGTTGTTATTGAGTGGAAAAACAGTTGAAGCCAGAAGATTGAGTGTCACACCGCGTTGCAGTCGCCGAACGATCTTTACGCGAGCGCCTGGAATGTGGCGGACAACCGTCGCAAGTCTTGTTGCTGCGTTAACGTCGCCATCGGCATTGACAGTCTCATGACGCCGTTCTCGTACGCCGTCAGGCCGATACCGTGCTCCCGAAAAACCGCACGGAGAATGGTGGGATCGGTTTGCCGGACTTCGTTCCGCTCCGCTTGAACGAGTAGAATTGCACTCTGTAAAGTTGGATGGATCGGTTTGGGCCGCCAGCCCGCTTCGCCCGCGACTTGTGCGACCCCTTCCCGGATTAGCAGGCGAGCGAGAGATCAGCGTCCGGTTTGCTCAACTCGAGTGCTTCGGTCACCGCCGCCTGGCACGTGAACAGCCCGGACAAATTGAGGGTCTCGGTGTAGTTGTCCGTTCTTCCGGCTTCAATCTGCTCGGCGACCCGAAGGAGGGGGTCGTCCACCACGCCCGCCGAGAGGAGACGACCCAGCATCCGCTTGATGACTCCGGCCGTGCGCTGCCGGCCGTAGAACGCGGCTCCCATCGGGTGGTACCCGCCGAGCCACTTGTGGCACCCGGTCAAATACAAGTCGCAGTAGTCCCTCGCCAGATCGGTCGCGGTGTGGCAGAACTCCTGGGCGCCATCGACGACCACCAAACGCACTTCAGCTGTGGATTCGATTCCCTGTACGATGCGGTCGATCGGTAACCGGACACCGGTGTTGCTCACGGCTGGAAGGAACAGCCCGTCGCACCCGTGGTCGAGGTACCGGCGTGTCATCAACTCGACCACGTCATCCGCAGTCGCCCGACCGCCGAACACCGCCTCACGCAGTGCGACGACCGTGACGCGACTCTTCGCGTCCGAAGCCTTTTGTTCCAAAATTGATTGATATGCCGGCCAGCCGAGGTCGCACGTCAGCACGTTGCGACATCGCGGGAAGAACAGACGGGCCGCGAAGCCCATCAGTTGGGCCGATCGGTTCGCCAACAGAACTGGCAGGTCTGCGTGTCCCCCGACCAACGATCTCAAGTCGGATTTGAGAGACGCAACGCCCCGCCAGGATCGCAAGCCGCTGTAGCGAGTTGCCATCCACGAGGGGCTGTCGAACAGGCCGAAGTGCAGAAATCGATCGAAGTAAGCCGACGCACCTTCTTCGGCGGCAAGCCGAACTGAGTCGGTCGCAGCTTGCAGCGTTCGGGCGGTCGGCCGGCCCACACGAGCGGTGTCGAGATAAAGAAGGTCTTGCACGGTTGCCTCCGATCAGAATCGCGCGATCTGATCCTATCCACGCGGTGGCGCGCGATCCAGTAGCGTTTGGAACGGAGTTCCAAAAAGATAGACCCTCCGCCACCGGTCGTTGCTGAGGCGGATCACGACGGGGTCGAACGAAAGTGTGAAGCGAATCGTGCGGGAACGATCGTCGAGTTCCTGGGTGCCAACCGCCCGGTCGCCGTAAATTCCGAAATCTTCCCGCAAGTCTGACTCGTTCGCGAGGTCGGTTTCCCGCACGAGGACGACCCAAATGCCGTGCTCGTGCTGCTCGTTAATCCACGGAAAAATGTCTGCACCGGGCAGGGGGGCATCTTGTGGCCAGAGTTCGTCGCGGAGGATAATGACTCGTTCGACCCGGACATTCCGGATGATGGCGTCGTAATTCGCCTTCATACTTTGACGACTCGGCGCGTCCTGCCAGTAGTCCTTCGTTCGGACCAACGCCACAGATCGGTACTCTTTGACGTCCGGACTGGCGAGCAGTTTTTCGTACACCGTCCGCCACCCTTCGGTGCCCGCGAACACGACCATGCCGTAGGAGAGGGGCGAGATTTGTGCGTTGACCGAGGCCAGCTTTAAGACGACGGTCTCGCGAAGAATGGGGTCGGCCATGTCCGTCAAATCGGTCAGTACGCGGCAGAAGGCGGAATACTGATCAAACAACTCCGGGTCACGGCTCAACACGATCGGGACCGACAGCTTTTCAAGAACTTCTTGGCGTCGCTGCTCGCGGTCGCTTTCCTGCTCCACAGAACTCAGAAACAGTCCGCCCAAGATACTGATCAACGTTCCAAGAACTGCAATCTGTGCCTCAATGGGGGCAAAGGTACACACCAATGCCATCGTCAGCGACCCAACCAGTGCCGGGCCCAGGAAACGGAAAGTCAGAAGGACCGAACGGGGCCGGAGTGTTGAATTCTCACGCATGTGCGCACGGTACGACTACGGAAGGTGGCCGGCAACTGAGCTTTCACATTCGGACTGGAGATGATCGCTTGGCTTTGGTACCGAGGATGCCTGGTTCCTGTTTGGAAATGCGGGATACTTGCAAGAAATAAGGGCCGGAGCCGGAACGAGGCTTGGCGAGAGGAGGGTATCCTTGACGACGCGGGGGGTTCTCCCGCTTCTGGGATTGGTTCTGGAAAAGCAGGGTGCGGGAACCAACGGTTCCCGCAAGACAGTGAGGATCGGAACTGAGCAAAGCGTTGACTTCGTTGTGCTGTGAGAAGTGAGGACTGTTTGTTGAGCGGTTACTTTTTCCGCCACAAGACCGGCGGTTCGCTCTGGTGAACGGCATTCCACGCCGTCGCCCAGTCCGGCAGTTCACGCCAAACGACGCGGTGCGCCTGACGGAGGTCGTCCGTGAGGGAGTCGAGTTCCTTGCGGGCGGCGTCTTTCTCCCCGAGACGCAACAGCGTCAGGACGAGGTACGAGCGCCGGCGGACGTGCGGAAACTCACTCGGGCCGTCCGCTGCGGGCGTGGCCAACGCCGGACGGGCTTCGTCGTACTTCCCGTCGGCGTAGTGTGCGATGCCGAGCAAGTGCCGCAACTTCGGATCGCGGCGCGCGAGGGTCACCGCACGCCCGGCGTCGCGAACTTTAGGGTCGGGGCAAGTCGCCCACAGATTGAGGAGCCGCCCGTCGGCGAGCGCGGCCAAGCTCGTGGCCTGCAACTCTTCGTAGGCCGCCGCGGCGCGGCGGAACCGTTCGCGGCCCCGTCCGGGTCGTGGAGGCGGCGGCCGCTCGCTTGCCATTGGTCCGCCAACGCGAGTTTCGCCCGTAGGTCGGTCGGCGCTTCCGCGCTGATCGCTTCGGCGGCCGCCAGCCCTTCGGCGACTTAGAGCCTATCCGAATAACCCCCCGAGCGGGTATAATGGGTATACGGTTCTACCTTGGGAGGTTAAGAGATGAACTCCGCCATCGGTATCAAATCCTGGCGTGTGCCCGATGCACTTTGGGAGCGGATGACCCCGCTGCTTCCGGTTCATTCCAACACCCATCGATTTGGCGGCGGGCGGCCTCGGCGTTCGGACCGGGACTGCGCCGACGCCATCTTCTTTGTCCTGCGCGCCGGCTGTCAATGGAAGGCGCTGGACGCCACGCGATTCATCCCCGGCTCCACGGCCCATGACCGCTTTCAAGAGTGGGTCGCCGCCGGTTTTTTTCTCAAACTCTGGCAGGCCGGCCTTCTCGAATACGACTTCCTGAAGGGGATTGACTGGAAATGGCTGAGCATGGACGGTTCGATGACCAAGCCCCCGTTGGGGGGTGGGAAAACCGGCCCCAACCCCACGGATCGCGGCAAATCGGGCGTCAAACGCAGCATCGTGACCGACGGCCGGGGGGTGCCGGTCGGCTTGGACGTGGACGGGGCCAACCGGGTCGATTTCAAGATGGCCCGGGCCACGCTCGACAGCATGCCCGTCGTGCGGCCATCGTGCGGGTCGTTTGGCCGACAACACATGTGTCTGGACAAGGGATATGATTACGCCGAGATCGACGAGTTGATGGGCACCTTCGGGTTCACTTCCCAGATCGCCCGCCGCGGACAAGCGACGCAGGCGATCACGCGGTTCGCGAGGAAGAAGGCGCGGCGATATGTGGTCGAGCGCGCCCACAGTTGGATGAACCGGTTCCGCGGAATTTTGATCCGTTGGAACAAGAAGCCGGAGAACTATATCGCCATGTTGCATTTCGCTCTCGGAGTTATCGCTTATCAAGCTTCCGGGTTATTCGGATAGGCTCTAAGGAGGGACAAGCGAAGCGGGGACCAAAGCCGCCGACCAACTCCGCAGCGGTCTGTAGGTGAAGACAACGAAGTCCGACGTCACCCCGACGGCACCCCAACGATGTCCTTCAATCCTCGTTGCTCTAATCCGACCCGGAACACGCTGGAGACACCATAGCCGGCATCGGCCACCACCGAGCCGCCGGGTAAACCTTCGCTCCGGACTCGGTCGAGCAACTCCAGAGCGATCTCGTGTTTGGTTCGAGCGATACGTTGATCCTTGGGAACGCCGGCTTTGTCCAAGCGTTTGGCGTCGGCGAGCCAAGAGTCGGGCAGGTCGAGTTGCAGGTCGAGGGGGTAGTGACCTTTGGGGCTGACGTAGTGGACGGAGACGGCGACCTGGCAGTTGACTTTCTTACCCAGCGCTCCGCAATACTGTCGTTGGACGCCAACGGAGTGAGTCCCTGGTTTCGGGAACGAGACGTCGTCGAAGAGGAAAATGCCAGTCGGGTCAGCAAACGTCTAAGCGAGATGTGCCCGATAGCGACGCAAGATGGCCTTCTCATCCCAAGGACTTTGATTGACGAACTGTTGGAGCGCCTGCTCGGGATCGGTACTGGTCAAATCTTTGAGGAGCGTGACTCGATGGGAACGTGGCTCGATGGATTTGCGTTCGCCGTCGAGCAAGAGTCCCTGGATGTAAACCCCGGCCCAGAGTGCAGGCTTGGATTGAGGAAAGTCGTTTGCGAACAATCTGGCGTAGTCACGAAGGCGATCAAGAACCGCCGCATCAAGAGTTGGTGTGTATGTCTTCATGCCAAGTTAGCGGGAGGAATCGGTTGAGACGATTCCTCCCGCTAACGGAGTAGCACTAGGTCTCATCAGGAACAGGGTTGTGTGGGCTTTGCACATGTATTCGGCTTCAAAGCCAGAAACAAGTACTTACGTCGATCGCTAAAGGACTTACGTCAAATGTCCGCATTCCCGCAGAGGTCGCCGGCCGGCCGCCTCTGCGGGTGCCCGACGTCGGCTTGGGCAGGAGCGGTTCCAAGTGGCCCGACGGCTCGTCGGTCAGGTCGGTCGTGTAGAGTTTGCGTGTCATGCCCGAAAGTCCTATCCAAACTCCACCCTTGGTTTCAAGACGTACTCTCACAGCGTCAGAATTCACTATACCCTGCCCGGTAGCAAATGATCTTTTTCTGTGAGCCTGAATGTGGTCTACTCTCCTTCTCACAACGGAAGGGAGTCCCGGTTGGCCACTTGGTTTCGACCCACGCTTTCGACCGCCGAACAAGATGCCGTTTTGGCGGACCGCAACCACCATCCCGATCCGATCGTCCGACGCAAACTGA